>QHOD01000301.1 GCA_003218615.1 Verrucomicrobiota bacterium | reverse complement strand
CCGGTTTCCATTGATCGAGATAAGTAAATCCCTCTGGGCCGGGCCACGACTTTTTCCAAACGCGCAAAGTATAATCGCGGTCCCCACAAATCTTCGGCGACAGCCGCTGATAAGTGATAATTGAATCGCTTTCACGCTTCAAGAGCTGGCACTCCAATGTATAAGGCATGAAGTGTGGGTAATTCTCGAAGTCGTCGATCACGGCATGCACCGCCCAAGTCGGCGCGTCAATTGAACCGACTGCTCTAAACTCTTTCAGCCGCGAACCAGCATGCGGGCGACTGTAGATAGCGACATTTTTACTTCCGCTGGTTAGCTTCCAACCTTCGCTGGAATTGACGGAGCTGGAAAATTCAGCTCCGAAAGCGTCGAGGGTTATTCCGGAAAGAACAAGGACGACCCCTTGGAGAAGTCGCCGCTTCACCGCGCAATGATACGCAATTTCTTTAATAACGCTATTTTTCTGTAGCCGTCGTCAAAGACATTGGAGAGATTCCGTGATTGAGTGATTAAGTGATTAAAGGAAAGTAATGCGTCGCTTACTAAATCGTTAGATGAGTCCACAGTCCACCATCCTCATTGTTGATGACGAAAAGCATACGCGCGACGGTTTGCGGCGTTTGTTGGAGAACGAATACGACGTGTATGTCGCGGGGGATATTGCCGGGGCGATGAACGTGCTCGAGCGCGAGCAGATCGACGTGCTCCTCACCGATCTGCGCCTCGGCACCGAAGACGGAATGCAATTGATCGATCGCGCGTTGAAAATGCCGCGTCCTCCCATTTGTATCATGATGACAGCCTACGGCTCTGTCGATGTTGCAGTCGAAGCAATGAAACGCGGCGCCTACGATTTCGTGACCAAGCCGCTCAACCTGGACAAGGTCGAGTTACTGATTGCGCGCGCGGTGCAAGGTCGCAAGCTCGAGCAGGAAAATCGTGCGCTCCGTCAGCAAGTGGACGAGCGCTACGGGCTCGAAAATATTTGGGGCGACTCGGCCGCGTTGCATGAAGTGCTCGATACGATCCGGCAGGTTGCACCCTCTTCTGCGAACGTGCTTATCGAAGGCGAGAGCGGCACCGGAAAGGAATTAGCCGCGCACGCCATCCATAATTTGAGCCGTCGCAACAAAGCGAAATTTGTGGCGGTGCATTGCGCCGCGCTCTCGCCGCAATTACTTGAGAGCGAACTGTTCGGCCACGAAAGAGGCGCATTCACCGGAGCGCACGAACGCCGCATCGGTCGATTTGAGCAGGCCAACGGCGGCACCATTTTTCTCGACGAAGTGGCCGAGATCGATCCGAGCACGCAAGTCAAACTGCTGCGCGTCATGAGCGAGCAGCGCGCCTTCGAGCGCGTCGGCGGCAATCAAACGCTGCGCGCGGACGTGCGCGTTATTGCGGCCACAAACAAGAATCTCGAGACGCTCGTGCGCGAGGGCAAATTTCGAGACGATCTTTTCTTTCGGCTGAACGTTGTGCGCATCACCATGCCGCCGCTGCGCGATCGAAAGGAAGACATCCCGCTGCTCATCCGCGGATTTTTACGTCATTTCTGCAAGGAAAATAACAAGCCACTTGTCGATCTAACGAGCGACGCGATGGATGCGCTCCTCAGTTACGATTGGCCAGGCAACGTGCGCGAGCTGCGCACGGCGATCGAGCACGGGGTAGTAATGGCGACCGGCCCTAAGATTACCCTGCGCGATCTCCCGATGGCAGTTCGGCAAGCGGCCGGGATGGCGTTGCCCGGCGCAAGTTCAGCTCTGAAAACGATGGAAGAAAAATCGAGCCCGCTCGATCTGCACGAGACAGAGAAGAAATTGATCATGCAAGCGCTTGGCGCAACGAATGGCAACGTGACGGCCGCAGCCAAAAAGCTCGGGATTAGCCGGCGAACGCTGCACCGAAAGATCAACGAAATGAATGCAGCCAAAGTGCCGGCCGAGGGCACCGGCGACGCAAGTGACACCAAGCAGTCGTCCAGTTCAACAGAGAACACCCGTTAAGCGGCGATATTGAGGAGAGAAGTTTCCCGTTTGCGAACTACGTTTCGAGCGGTTCAATTAGGCCGTGACCCAGCACAAGAAAATTTTCGGAACTGACGGCGTTCGCGGCGTCGCCAACGTCGAGCCGGTCACGGCCGAGACATCCTTAAAATTGGGCCGCGCCGCCGCGCACGTTTTCACGCAGCTAAATCCGCGGAGGAACCCGGAGGGTACACGTCCCAAAATCGTGCTCGGTAAAGACACGCGTTTGTCCGGATACATGCTCGAAAATGCGCTCGTGGCCGGAATCACTTCACTCGGGGTCGATGTGCTTGTCATCGGTCCGCTGCCGACTCCGGGCGTTGCTTACATCACCCGATCGCTACGCGCCGATGCCGGCATCATTCTCTCCGCTTCGCATAATCCCTACGAAGATAACGGCATTAAATTTTTCCGGCACGATGGCTACAAGCTCGACGATCAGGTGGAGCAACAGATCGAGCAGCTCGTTTTCGCTGGCGAAATCGATTCCATCCGGCCGACTGCTGGAAAAATCGGACGCGCCGCGCGCATCGATGACGCGCTTGGTCGCTATGTCGAATTTGCCAAGGCGAGCTTTCCTCGCGGCATGTCGCTGGACAAAATGCGCGTCGCCGTCGATGTGGCGAACGGCGCTGCCTATAAGTCGACGCCGTGCATTTTGCGCGAGCTTGGCGCGGAAGTGACGGTCGCGCACAACGAGCCGGACGGCACAAATATCAACGCAAAATGCGGCAGCATTTATCCGGAGGAGATCCAACGCCTCGTGAAGGAAACCGGTGCGGATGTCGGCATCACACACGATGGCGACGCAGACCGCGTCCTGCTGTGCGATGAAAATGGAG
>QHOD01000059.1 GCA_003218615.1 Verrucomicrobiota bacterium | reverse complement strand
AATCCATCAAACGCTATAATCGGCACGGCGCCAAGTTTGACGTAGTCAGCAATCCCGAGTTTTTGCGAGAGGGCTGCGCCGTGAGCGATTTGATGCATCCGGACCGTATTGTGATCGGCGCGCAAAGCGAGCGTGCCATCGACCTCATGAAGAAAGTTTACGAACCTTTCATGGCGCCGATTCTCGTGACCGACATCAACAGCGCGGAGCTGATCAAACACGCCGCCAATTCATTTCTTGCGCTGAAAATTTCCTATATCAATGCCATCTCAGCGATTTGTGAGGCAAGCGGCGCCGATGTCGAGAAAGTCGCCGACGGGATTGGGATGGATCATCGCATTGGCCGCGATTTTCTCGATGCTGGGATTGGCTATGGCGGTTCCTGTTTTCCCAAAGACATTGCCGCGTTCATCACAATCAGCGATCGACTAGGGGTGCCGTTCGAGTTGCTGAAGGAGGTGCAGCGAATAAACCAGGCGCAAAAAGAACGTTTCCTTAAAGCCATTCGCGACACGCTCTGGGTTTTGCGAGAAAAGAAGATCGCTGTATGGGGACTCACCTTCAAACCGGACACAGATGACGTGCGTTTATCTGTCGCCATCGATCTGGTGGCCGATCTTTTGCGCGAGGGCGCACACGTCGCCGCTTACGATCCAAAAGGAATGGCAAAGGCGCGCGAAATCAAAGCCATCGCAGAGGCTAAACTCGCAATATCAGCGCTTGAAGCGGTGGGTGGCGCTGAAGCGTTGATCATTGCGACGGAGTGGAGCGAATTCGCCAATGTCGATCTTGCCGTGGTGAAAGAAAAAATGGCGACGCCGATCGTGTTTGACGGGCGCAATCTGTTCGATCCCGAAACGATGGGCCAGCTCGGGTTTCACTATCATTCCATTGGCCGCACGAGCGTGAAACCGCAGTAACTGCGCGAGGCATTATGGCGCAGCTCTCTGCTCGCCGAGTGGCACTCACAGGGTTACGAAGATGGCGCATGGAGGCGCGCTTCGCCGATGCGATTATTTCGAACCTCCTTGCCGAAACGAAACTCAGCATACCGGACCGCGGTTTTGCGCTCGAACTGTTTTACGGTGTGCTGCGCAATTTAACGTTGCTTGATTTTTGGATCGGCTGCCTGCGCACTTCTCAGGTCGATGTCGATCTTCGCGACCTTCTGCGACTTGGCTTGTATCAACTTTTCCTGCTGAAAACAGCCGAGCATGCAGCAGTCTACGAAACCGTGGAGCTCGCGTCGAAGAGACAGCGACCGACAATCAACGGCATGCTCCGCACCGCCGGACGGCGGCGAAACGAACTGCTCAGCCGGGCCGGCGCGCAGCCGTTGTTCGTTCGAACCTCACATCCACAATTTTTAATCAGGCGCTGGAAAGAGAATTTCGGCGCCGAAGCTGCGGAAGCATTGTGCGAGTGGGACAATGAACCGCCGCCGGTTTATGGCCGCATCAATCGGCTAAAAATCGATCCGGAAAAGTTCCTGTCGCTTTATCCGGAGTCCGGGCCGATTGAGCGCAGACCGGATTTTGTAGAGTTTCAGTCAGTGCCGACCAGGGCGCTCGCCCTGGGCCATTGCTACATTCAAGATCCGAGCACCCTGATCGCCTGCGAGCTTCTCGACCCAAAGCCCGCAGAAAAGGTGCTCGATGCCTGCGCCGCGCCCGGTGGAAAGACCGCTTACATCGCGCAGCTCATGAAAAACCGGGGAACAATCGTGGCATGCGATCGCGATGCCGCGCGGCTTCCGGTCTTGAAAGACAACATCGCGCGCCTCGGTATCGGCATTGTCCATAGCTTTCGTCACGACTGGACGCGCGGACGTGTCTCGAAAGAAATCGCTTCGGTCGCGCCATTCGATCGAATCCTGGTGGATGCACCGTGCACCAACACAGGCGTGATGAGACGCCGCGTAGATGTGCGATGGCGATTGCGTCCCGAAGATTTGATCCGAATGCCTGACGAGCAATTTGAGATTACGCGCACTGCAACCAAGTTGCTGAAACCGGGTGGCGTTCTTGTTTACAGCACATGCAGTATCGAGCCGGAGGAAAATGGGCACCTCGTTGAGCGTTTGCTAAACCATTTTCCGCAAATGCGACTTGGGGACGAGACTTCCAGCCTGCCATTCCGCGATCATTTTGACGGCGCTTTTGCCGCGCGCCTGATCAACACCGCCTGACTGCATCGCTGGGTAAAGAAGCCGAGTTGCATCTCGCGCAGCCAATGGAATCATAAGCGTCTTATGCACGATATTCGTTTTGATAATCTCGCCAAACTTCTCGTGGAATATTCGATCCGACTCGGACGAAACGAAGCCGTGCTGATCGAGGCATTCGACATTCCTGACGAAATGACCATCGCGCTCATTCAAGCGGCGCGGAAGGCAGGAGGTGTCCCTTTCGCGCAGATTTATCATACGCGAGTCAATCGCGCGCTTGCGTTCGAAGCATCCGATCGACAGTTAAATCTTTTGGCAAGCCACGAACTGGCACGAATGAAAAAAATGGACGCATATATCGCCGTGCGTGGCAGCAACAACATCACGGAATTATCCGACGTGCCTGCGGAGAAAATGAAATTGCTGAACAAGAAAATGCGCCCGGTGCAGGACCAGCGAGTAAAAAAGACGAAATGGGTCGTCCTACGCTGGCCTACACCGTCAATGGCACAGCTTGCCGGAATGAGCACGGAGGCCTTTGAAGACTTTTATTTCGAGGTCTGCACACTGGATTACCGCAAACTGCAGCCCGGCATGAAGGCGCTCAAGGGGTTGATGGAAAAGACGGACCGTGTGGAAATCAAAGGCCCCGGGATCGATCTCCGTTTCAGCATTAAGGCAATTCCAGCCGTGATCTGCGGTGGCGATCGCAATATCCCCGATGGTGAAGTTTTCAGCTGCCCGGTGAAAGATTCTGTGGAGGGCCATGTGACGTTCAACGCCCCGAGTATTTATCAAGGAATCGGTTTCGATGGCATCCGTCTCGAGTTCAAAAACGGAAAGATCATTGACGCGACAAGCAACGAAACGAAAAAGCTGAACAAGATTCTCGACTCGGACTCAGGCGCCCGCTACATCGGCGAATTTTCGCTAGGATTTAATCCTCGCGTCCTGCAACCGATGCGGGACATATTATTCGACGAAAAAATCGCCGGCTCGTTTCATCTTACTCCGGGCCAAGCTTACGAAGAAGCGGATAATGGGAATCGGAGCCAGGTCCACTGGGACATGGTAAGCATCCAGCGCCCAGAATACGGTGGCGGCGAGATCTATTTCGACGGTAAGCTGATCCGGCGCGATGGAGAATTTCTACCGAAGCAGCTGCACTCGCTAAACCGGAGCCGAATGCGCTGACGGCTGTTGAGCGAATGCCCTGCAATGGCAGGCACAAGAATCCGGTTACGCGGTCCCGGGAAATCTCGCGCTACGCCCGTTTCGGACCGTGACTGACCAGATTCAGCTGCATCACGCTGATGTCGCCGCTTTCACTGAGCTGCAAGTCGGCGATTTCAAAGATGGATGTCCCCTCGCCTGCGCCCGGGCTGGCACCAGGCAGCTGCACCAAAACCTGCTTGGAATTCGAATTCATCACAACGTAGGCAATCTCGAGCGACGGGGAAAACTCGATCGCGCTAACTTGGCACGGCACTGTCACGAAGACAGCGGGTTGTCCCTGCTGCGATAAGGTGAGTTGGACTGGCGTCGCCTCAAAATTAGGAACGAGTTGCAATCCCGCCACCGCAAACGAAGGCGAACCGACTGTAATTGGCTTCTGCTGAGACGAAGTCATTCGGATGTTGCCGAGCGCGCCACCCACAGGCTGAATCTTTGCAACTTCGAAATTTACTTGAAAGTTCATCGCCGACTGCAAGTGCTGGGACGGAGGCAAACGCATCGTGACGATCTTGGATGTGGGCCGGACTTGTAAAACGCCCATCTTGAAGGTCGGCGTCAACTGCATAGCGGCGATCTCGAAGGAGAAGGTAAGCTGCACCGCGCTGATGGAAAATATCGAGGCAAGTGGTGCCATAAACAGCGCAACAAATTGGCCGCGCCTGTCTGTAGATCCCGCTAGCTAGGTCCGGTCCGGACCGTGGCCGAGCAGATTTAGCTGCATCATACCGATGTCGCCGCTCTCACTCATCTGTAAATTTACAATTTCGAACATCGGCGCTCCCTCGCTTGGGCTCGGACCGGTGCCAGGCAATTGCACGAAAACCTGCTTGGAATTCGAATTCAGGACAACGGAGGCAATCTCGAGCGACGGCGAAAACTCGAGCGTTGTAATTTCGAACGGGACCGTCACAAAGACCGCGGCTTGCCCTTGCTGCGACGGCGTGAGTTGGACCGGCGTCGCCTCAAAATTAGGAACGAGTTGCAATCCCGCCACCGCAAACGAAGGCGAACCGACTGTAGCTGGCTTCTGCTGAGACGGAGTCATTCGGATGTTGCCGAGCGCGCCACCCACAGGCTGAATCTTTGCAATCTCGAAACTTACTTGAAAATTCATCGCCGACTGCAGGTGCTGGGACGAGGGCAAACGCATCGTGACGATCTTGGATGTGGGCCGGACTTGTAAAACGCCCATCTTGAAGGTCGGCGTCAACTGCATAGCGGCGATCTCGAAGGAGAAGGTAAGCTGCACGGAGGACTGCATAGTACCAGCAGGCTGTGGGGTTACGGCGGTCGGTGGCGGTTTGTTTACTGGAGCGGTTGGGATTTGAGTCGTTTCAGGCATGGTTACAGGTGTGGTTGTTGGCGGAAATACTGGCTCAGTGGAAATGGCGTTGGGAAAATCAAATGCTGATTCGGCCACCGTTTCGGCTACGGGCGATTGAGCTTCAGCGATGGCGGCTTCGTACGGCGCAGGTTGCTCTTGTTGGATCGGTTCAGCTTCAAATTCTATTTGTGGCTCTGCCACGGCGGGCAGCACGACTTCCTCTGCGCCTTGGGGGATTTCACTCGGCTCTTCCGCCGTTATCGCAGATGTTGGGCTTAATTCACTGGCCGCCGAGATCTCAGCCATTTCAGGCGCTTGGGGGATGACCGCCGGCGACGTCTCTCCTGTCTGTTCGACAACTGGCCCAACTGACTCGAAGAGTGACTCCGCAGGAGGCGGCGATTCGCGACTTGGCTCTGCTGTGTGACGAGCGGCGGCTTGCAATGGTTTGGCGCCTATATTTGCCAACCGATCAAAAGTACCGCTCGATTTTGCCGTAGGCAAAGCACCGCGCCGCAATGAAGGCTTGGATGCAGCTAGTCGCAATGAAACCTGGCGGGGTCCACCAAAAAAGCCGTTACCCACCCCCACCGCAAGCCCCTTTTCGGCCGCCGCCATTCGGGGTTTAAAGATGCGCGAGCTGGCGATAGACCTGATCTGCAAGAAACTCGGGACGCTGAATGTGTGGCGGCGAAACTCAGGAACGATCACCCAAGCCAAGAGAAAGACACCGGCTAATAGCAATCCACCAACAAGCCACGTTTGCCGGCTCATCGACGTGACAACACCTGGCTGCGAGATTCCAGTTAGACCCAGTTTCGTCGCGGATGTCGCAGCAGCAGCCGCGCCGGACGGTTTTGTTTCGCCGGCCGCCGCCTGCTGATTTTCCACGACGGGAGCCGACGAAGCGATTGCCGCTTGAGCAGGCGAAGCTGCTACACCTGCTGATTCTACGCTGGATCCCGGTGCCGAAACTGCAGGAGGCGCTTCCACTGGTTGAGTGCTCGTTGCCGCCCCAACAGGCTCGCTTGGCGCAGAAACGGGAGGTTGTTCAACTGCTCCCTCGCTTGTGGTTTCCGTCGCAGCAGGCGAATTCGCCGGAGCCGAAGAAGCCAGTAATTCGCCCTTCGATCCTTCTGCTTGTTTGCTTGCAGCAACAACGCTGTCAGGAATAGGGCTCGGCTCAACTGCGGGACTACTCTCTGTCTGCGACGCAACGACACTGCCTGTGTCGAATGCGGGGGCAGGCGCCGCCGCAACTGCTGGAGGTTGCATCCAGCCAACGTCATAAAAGGCGTCGGCAAAAACATTATTGAGCGCCGGCGAATAAATCTTTTGTGCTGAGGCAGTCCAGTCGGCGGCTTTCCCCGAATTGTCATGTTTGTATTCCCACGCCGCCTGGGCATAATAGAGAGCTGGCGTATCTCCGGTAAACTGGAACTGCTCCATCATCGCCTGTGCTCGACTTTCCTTCCCTTCGAGCAAAAGCGTCATAAAAATTTTGAATTTGATGAGCTCTGAGGCTTGATTCTTATCGCCACCGGGCGTTTGCTTAAACAGCGCCTCGAAACGTTCCCGCGCCTTCTCGTAATCCTTCTTCTTAAATGGGATTTGCGCGAGATTGTATTGCGCCTCGCGCAATTTCGGATCCAGCTTGGCTGCCTTTCTTAAGGTGGCTTCAGCCTGGTCAAATTCCTTCTGCCCCATCAAAATCTCGCCGCGCAAATTGAGCGTTGCAGGCTGGTTCGGCTCCGCCTGATCGGCCTCATCGACCAACTTCCGGGCCGTTGCGAAATCGCGCTGTCGCAGAGCCTGCTGCGCTTGCTCAAATTTCGAACGTCCGACAGCCTTTGCCTTCTCCACGCGTTCGGCAGCCGTCATTATCGGCAAGGAGGCGCGTGCCTGGCCAGCCGGTTTTTGCAGCCACCCTGCTTCGTACAATGATTCGGCGAAAAGTTTATTCAATTGCGGTGAAAAATTCTTCTCTGCCACCGCTATCCAATCTTTCCCTTCTTTTTCGTTCTTGTGTTGGAGCGCCACGGCCGCCTTTACATAGTCAACGGCCGGCGTAACGGGCGAAAGCTCCAGCTTGGCCAGAATGGAATCGACCATGTTCTCTTTTCCTTCGAGCAGATAAGTCAAAAGAATTTTATATTGAATAAGCTGCTTCGCTTCGCTTGCCAGATCGGATCCGCTGCTCGAAAGGAGCTGCTCAAAACGCTTCCGCGCCTCTGCCCAATCCTTTTTTAGAAATGGAATTTCCGCCAGGTTGAAGCGCGCATTCCAAAACTTCGGATCGATCCGGGCCGCTTCGACCAACGCTGCTTCCGCTTTGTCGTAAATGCCCTGCCTCATCAGAATGACGCCGCGCAGATTTTGCGACGCGGCTAGATCCGGTTGACGGGAATCGATCGCGTCGAGTTCCTTTAACGCCTGCGAAAAGTCGTTCGCATCGAACGCACGGAATGCTTTGCTGTACATTTCCTCCAGTTCCGATTTCGTCGGCGCGACCGCCGCAACCGAGCTGAGCGCCAGCACTGCAAGCGCAGCGATTTTCCAGATTCTCATGAAGTAACGACTGAAGCTTTGTTCATCCCCTATTACAAGTCGAAATTACATTGGAAGAGGTAATTTTCAGCCCGATTCGGAAAAATGGGCTGAAACCGATGCTGCTCTCAGGCTCGCTCTTGGGATCTTCAATTTAGATTCGCTGCGATACGTAGTCCTTCCAAAGTCAGGTGTGGCCGAACCGCGTCGATCTCCGGCAACTGCGCGGCGATGAGTCGCGCGTAGCCGCCTGTGGCAACGATATAGACTTTCTTGCGTGGAAACTGCTCCGCTCTGATCCGCGCAAGGATTTCCCGGACCAGCCCACGATAACCAAATACGGCACCGGATAACATCGCCTCGATTGTCGATTTACCGATTGCCCGTCGCGGCTCTTTCAAGGAGAGCTTTGGCAGGAGCGCCGTTCGTTGATAAAGAAAATTCGTCATCGCTTCAAGCCCCGGTGCGATCACTCCGCCGATGTACGTGCGGCAAGCGGAAACAATGTCAAAAGTCACGGCGGTGCCGAAATCCACCACGATCGCAGGATATCCGTAAAGCGCCGTCACGGCGGCGGCGTTTGCCAATCGGTCTGCTCCGATTGACTTCGGTTTGGGATAATCGATGCCAACTCCAAGCTTCAGCCGCGGATTCAGCCAAAGCACTTTTGTTTTCTCCGCCGCCTGTTGGACCAGGCGATTTTTCTTCGGGACAACCGAAGAAACAACAAACATGTCGATCTTATGTTTTTCCCGCGCGCGACGAACCCACGCGCTGGTGAGTCTGCCAGTCGCGATCCGCCTCGGCCGCTCAATTCGCGTGCGCGTAGCGAACGCCAGCTTTGTGAATGAGTTGCTAATGTCAATCAATAGGTATCTGGACGCGCGAGCCACGAGAAACAATGCAGACACCGAACGCCGCACCCCGTCAAGCACGAGCGCCTCGCCTACGTCCTTTTGGAGAGGAAGCTGACCGGCCTTCGCCTCGCTACGGCGCGGCAGGCAGCTTCCCCATGCAGCTTAACCACGCTAGTGTGAGGCCCGTCTTCGCGACTCGGGTGACCATTGGGCCATGCAGCCTTGCGGGAGTCTGCGCCGCTGCGTAGCCTTTGCCAGTGAGAAAATTGGTGCATCGCCCGCGCCGTTTGCGGCGTTCCCCTGCTTTGCGAAACCTCGTTCGCGAGACACAACTGAACGTCCACGATTTTGTTCTGCCGCTCTTTGTAAGCGAAAAATTGGAGCAGCGCCGCCCGATTGCGAGCATGCCAGGCGTCTTTCAGCTTTCTGTGAAGGAAATTGTCGAGGAAGCGCAGCGTCTTCAGGATATCGGACTGCAAGCCGCCCTGCTTTTCGGGATTCCGGGGAAAAAAGACGAACAAGCCAGCGGCGCTTATGCGGAAAACGGAATTGTTCAAAAAGCGCTGCGAGCAATTAAATCTAAATGCCCCGACCTCGTGACCATCACCGACGTCTGCCTGTGCGAATACATGAGCCACGGCCACTGCGGTGTTACGCAGATTGATGGGGACCATTTCCATGTTCTCAACGACGAGACAATCGAGCTCCTGGTCAAAACGGCACTCTCACACGCTGCAGCGGGAGCGGACATGGTGGCGCCAAGCGACATGATGGACGGTCGCATCGGCGCGATTCGCGAGGCCCTCGACGCTGGCGGCTTCGATCAAACCGGGATCATGAGTTACGCCGCCAAATTTGCGTCAGTTTTTTACGGTCCCTTTCGCGAAGCCGCCGAGAGTCCGCCGCAGTTTGGCGATCGTCGTTCTTACCAAATGGACTACGCGAACGCGGATGAAGCCTTGCGTGAGGTGGCCCTGGATATCGACGAAGGGGCCGACATCGTGATGGTAAAACCAGCTATGCCGTACCTCGACCTTCTCTGGCGGGTCCACGAACGCTTTGGCAAACCGACCGCTGTTTATCATGTCAGCGGCGAGTATGCGATGGTTAAAGCGGCT
>QHOD01000058.1 GCA_003218615.1 Verrucomicrobiota bacterium | reverse complement strand
CACCGTGAATGAGAATGGTTTGGCCGGCGCGGAGCTGCGCCGTGTCGACCAACGCCTGCCACGCAGTCAAGGCGCCCATCGGCACCGCCGCGGCTTCCGTAAAACTCAGCGACGCTGGCTTCGCAGCGACCTCTCCTTCGGTGACGGTTACGTACTCTGCCCAGCCGCCTCCAAAAGTCGGGTAACCGTAAATCGCGTCACCCGCTTTGAGCTTTGTGACTTTTACTCCCGTTTTCTCTACGATCCCAGCGATGTCGTAGCCCGGAATTAGTGGCAGGTGCGTTCCGAATTCCCGAGCGTATTTACCGCTGAGCGTGAGCGGGTCCGCTGGATTGACGCCGCTGGCGATCACGCGCACAAGAGCTTCATTTTCTTTCGGCTCCGGCCGCGACACCTCTTCAAATTTCAGGACTTCGGGTCCGCCATATTGGTGCGCGACGACCGCTTTCATCATTGGCATTTCGGCGGGGCGCGCAGCGCGAGAGAACAGATGCCCAAGAGTTGTTAAGGTCAAAATCGCAACAAGGCGCAAAGAGATTTGCATGACGCTCAGCTTGGCCTGCGAATGCCTGAGACGCTAAGCCGAATTTTGTTACGCGTGCGGGGACTTTTTGCAGCTGATACAGCTGTCTCTACACAGCTCGCGGTATCATCAACTTCCATTGTTAGACAATTTCTTTTCCGGTCGGGACTTGTCCTCGCGCGAGGAAAGTCTTTACGAGTTCACTTTCGCCGCAAACAGTCATTCCGGGAAATCGCTTGAACCACTTCCCTTCTGGAACGTCCGGTTGGCTGTCCATCCAATCGGCGCGCGCTCCGAGTTGATCAGCGGGAATCCGGCGCTCCTTGATTCGCTGGAGCAAATGATGAGCAGCGCCGGCGGAAGGTTTTGCCGCCGAATCTTAGGCATTCTGTCGGTGGCCGTAGAAGCCGCGGACGATGGCTTCGCGAACGATGGCCTCTTCCGCCGGATTAGCGGCTGCAACCATGCGTTCTGCCAAGCTCGACAGTTCTTTTCCTGTCAGGCGCCGTTCCGCATCGAGCTGGTAAGCAAAGCGGATAACCCCCATTTGTTCCTTTGGATCGAGTCGCTTTATTTCCTCGATGATTTCGCTCGCGGTCATAACTACGTTGTGACGAATCGTACGCTTTGGACGCAAGGCCGTCAATTATTCGGCACTTCTACGCTGTGCGGCTGAGACAGCCGTCTCTACACCGCTTCGCGGAAAAACCCAGCGGCGGATGTCAAAAGTGAGCTTAAACATCCCGCCGCTTTTCCACGTTTAGATTGAAGGGCGCCATCCTAGGTGCACAGTAACGACAACGAATCGTGAAAGACGCCGCCGCAGCCCAGAATTCCAGCGTGAAGAAAATCATCGTCGTTCTCGCTGTGCTGATAACGGTGTGCCTGCTCTCGCTGATAATCGCCGGGGTTACCAGTTTGATCTCGCTGGCTGAGAGAATCCATCCGATCGCTGGCACCATCGTATTCTGGAGTCTTTGCCTGGCAGCCGGCTTTTTCGCACTCTACTGCTTCATTGCATACGCGAGGCTTCCTGCTGCGCTTGTCCCCCCAGTGGAGGAATCAGGCCCAAAGTACGACGCCTATTTGCAGACGCTACGCATCCGACTCGCCGCAAATCCGAGGACGCGAGGCAAGCCCATCGCCACAAAAGAGGAGATCGAAAATGCGATTGCGCATTTGTCAGTGGAGGCGGATGCGGTCGTCCGCCGTACAGCGAGCACGGTGTTTCTCAGTACGGCACTGATGCAGAATGGCCGGCTCGACGGACTCATCGTCCTGTTCACTCAAATTCAAATGGTCGGACGTATCGCCCGCATTTACGTCCAGCGTCCCTCTCCTCGCGAGTTAGCGCGCCTCTACGCGAATGTTGCTGGCACAGCTTTCGTTGCCAGCGGACTCGAATCGCTCGAGCTGGGAGAAATGGTCGCGCCGCTTGCCGTTTCTGTGGTGCCGGCACTCAAAGGCGGAATTCCGGGTCTGAGCGGTATCTCAGCTCTCCTGGTCAGATGTGTTTCCAATGGCGCTGCAAACGCGTTTCTCACGCTGCGCGTGGGCGAAGTCGCCCGCCGCTACTGTGCGCTCACTTCACGATGTCCGGCCGAGCTGATCCGCAAATCTGCAACGGCTGCGGCGGTCCAGCATCTCGGTCGGATCGTGCGCGAAAACGGCGCGCTGGTTGTGAAGAAGATTTGGGAAAGCACTGGACGCGCGCTAATCGACAGCGGCGTATCAAAAGCCGAAGACATTGCAGGCGCGACGCGCAATCTTTTTGGCAGAATTTCACCCTGGCGGTTGAAAGAAGAAGACCGGGCCATTCGTCCGTGATTTGTTGACCCGGATTCTCGACGATCAATGCGGGTTCCGGCGGCGCAAATAATCTAATTGGCCGCGGCGGCTTTGGCGCGAAGCTTCTCACTCCAGTCCGCACGCAAAACTTTCATCTCCTTGCTGAGCGTGACCATTCTCGCTGAGACGCCTTTATATTTTTTGGTGATGCCCGTGACCGTTCTTGTTACGGCGCCCTGATTGACCAGACCCTGAAGCTTTTCATAAGAACGCAACCGGAGCATCTCTTCGCCGCCACTGGCAGCGTTTCGTTCCCGAAGATTAAGCAGGATAATGTCGAACAACGGCTTGAATTCGAACGAGTTTTTGGAGGAAAGCACGGCCACCAGCTCCTCGGTAATGTTGTCGGGGGCGCGACGCGTGAAAGAGATGCCAGGTTTAGACATCGGGGACTATAGCACCGATTCGCCAAATAGCCACCGAGACCACGAGGCGGTTGGGGAAATCAGAAGCAAGAATTACAAGTGCATCGCCGAGATTCAGCCTTGTCACGCGAGATGTGTGTGCTGAGAATATTTCAAGTGACAGGTGTTGCGACTATGTTCGAGAGTCAGAAGAAGTTGGGAGAATAAATTGTCGTGGACATTCCGGAAGTCATTCGCGCGATCCAGAAGGAACTCGGCGTTAGCGTCGACGGCTATGCTGGGCTCGAAACCTGGCAAGCAATCTACAATCGCATCATTCCTGATGCGCAGCCGCCAGCTGCCACAAGTGACAGGGTAGACGATCGCAGCGAGAAGGTGATCGCCACGCTTTTGCCGGAGGTGCAGCCGTACGCGCGGGCGCTGGTCACGAAGGCCGGTGTCGATGGCATCACAATCAAGGTGATCAGTGGGCTGCGGACTTACGACGAACAAAACGACCTTTACGCGCAGGGACGAACGAAACCGGGCAAGATCGTGACCAACGCGCGTGGTGGATTCTCAAACCACAATTTCGGGATCGCGTTCGACGTTGGTGTATTCGAAGGCAGCCAATATCTCGACGAATCTCCAAAGTATAAAGCTGTCGGTGTTCTCGGAATGGACTTGGGACTGGAATGGGGCGGCAACTGGAAAACGATTCAAGACGAACCGCATTTTCAGCTGCGACCAAAATGGGCTGGTGATTTAAGCGAGCGAGACATGCTCGCCGAGCTCCGCTCCCGTAAAGAATTGGGCAAAGGCGCATACGCCTGAACCGACTCAACAAGAGCCGACAGCCCGCGGCGTAGTTGAACGCCCCAGTTGATCGGGTCAGCGCCTTATTGCGGCTGCGGAACGATCCGGATATAGGGTCTCGGCGCCTTCCAACCTTGCGGATAACGCCGCTTCGCTTCGTCATCCGAGACCGAACCGGCGATGATCACGTCCTCGCCCGGCTTCCAGTTGACTGGGGTGGCGACCTGGTGCTTGGCAGTCAGTTGCAGAGAATCGATTACTCGCAGCACCTCGTCGAAGTTCCGGCCCGTAGTCATCGGATAAACAAGGACGAGCTTGATCTTTTTGTCCGGGCCGATGACGTAAACGTTGCGCACGGTTGCGTTATCGGCCGGCGTGCGCTTTTTCGCGTCGCCGGCGGCGTCGGCCGGGAGCATCCCATACAGCTTTGATACCTTGAATTCAGCGTCACCGATAATTGGGTAATTCGGCGCGTGGCCCTGTGTCTCCTCGATGTCCTTCGCCCATCCCTGATGGTCGCCGGTCGAATCCACCGACAATCCCATGACCTTCACGTTTCTGCGGTCGAACTCTGGCTTGATCCTGGCCATGTAGCCGAGTTCGGTCGTGCAGACCGGGGTGAAGTCCTTCGGGTGTGAAAACAGGACGGCCCAGGAGTCGCCGATCCAGTTGTGGAAGCGAATGCGGCCCTGGGTCGTTTCCGCTTCAAAATCCGGTGCTGTTTCGCCGATTTTCATAAGTTTTTTGTCCTTTTGTTTGGTGTGCAGAGATTCTTATCAAATCCGCAAACGAAAGTCAATCGCGCCGCCGCGCTGCGACCGTAAATGGCGCGCTGGGGAACGCGCGCTTTTGAGATGCAAATGAAATGAAAGATGGCGCGTTAGATCGACAGCAAAAATTCAGCGATGTCGAGCGACGCACGCGGTCTGCTCAAACGGCTGATATTTGCGGCCCAGTCGCGCCATTGTTTAGCATCGTGGGCAAAGGCTCCCTGAACCTGCGCGACCACCTCAGCAGGCGAAAGCGCGATCGCGCCTGAATTCGTTTCGACGATCAAGCGGGCATTGCCTTCCTCCTGACCGGCCACGACGTGATTGATGATCATCGGACAACCTGCCGCGATCGTTTCCTGGGTGGTCGCGCCTCCGGCTTTTCCGATGAGCAAATGGCTGTCGTGCAGCATCCGCGGCAGCTCGTCTGTCCACCCGACAATCTTCGTCTTGCTACCAACTGCCGCTGCTTCAATCACCGGCCGGAGTTTGTCGACGCGGCCGATGGTCACTGTGAGAGCGACGCCAAGACCGGCAAGCCGCTGCACCAGTTCCGGCGCGCCGCGCGTGGCGGCATGGATCATGTACAAAACGCGGCGCTCTGAATTCTTGGAAGGCGACGGTCGATCTTGCGTGAAGTCAGCAAATTTTGGATTGACGGGAAAACCGAAAGTTTTGGTTTTTTCGGGTGCAACGCCGCCCGCGCACACGACGGCGGCGCTCTGTTCATTGGGCGCGAGGAAATAATCGGCATCGCAGCGGTACCAAACAGCATTTACGGTAATTGAATCGGTAATAACGACCACGCTTTTGCAGCAGTGATCCGTCCCGAAAATCTGGCGCAGCGAATACGGGTAGGACGGAAAGGTGGAGACGACCACGTGCGGCTGGAAACGCTCCAGCACATGCGTGAGACACTGTTTCAATCGCGAGAAGCCTTCAAACCGTTCATTGAAGTTGGTGATGTTATCGAGCCAGCGATAGACGTAACCCCATGAGTCAGGCCAACGGTTGATGACCGCCAGATACGTGCGGCGAACGATTTCATTGAGAGCGCCATAAGCCTCGGGAAACAAGTCGCGCAATTCGATCTCCACCTCGGCCGGAGCAACGCGCGCCAGGCCGTCACGGACGCCGCGGGCAGCGCTGTTGTGCCCATCTCCAAAACCGGCGGTGAGGATCAGTATTCTCTTTTTCACAACGCGTCAGGCGAGGCAGGCAATGACAAAGCGCAGGAAGCGGAGGGAAGTTTAATGGATAATTGTGTCTGGCAAAGTAAACTCTGGACGGCGATGAAATATCTCGGATTTATTTGGCGCGTTTCGCGCCGCATGGTTTGGGAAACCGCGACCGACACTACCACCGGCCTGGCCGCGCAGATGGCGTATCTGCTCCTTTTCGCGCTCGCGCCCGGATTGCTTTTCCTCTGGCATTTGCTCGGCCTTTTCGGCACCGATCCGGCAAAACTACATGGGATGTTCGTTCTCCTGAAAAGCTTCATGCCACCCGACCCGAAGGTGCAGGACATTCTCGATACTGCCGTGTCAAGTGTGGTGGTGACGGGCTCGAGCGGGATCCTTGCAAACGCAGGCATCATTCTCGGGATTTATTTCGGGACCGTTTTTATTGCCACGATTTCCCGCGCCTTAAGCGAAACCCATGGCGTGCGCGAAGATCGACATTGGTGGTCGAAATACATCATCTCGTTTTTCATGCTCTTCTGGTTCGGCATTACGATCCTGTTTTGCTTTAACGCAATGGTATTTGGCGAAAAACTTGCCGGCATCGCCGAAGTCAATTTTCAACTCGCCGTCCCACTGCAAAGATGGATCGCATATCTGAATCTGCCGTTCATCGCGATCGCGTTGATCGGTCTCGCGCTTGCTCTTTATCTTCTGACACCGGAAAATTATCTTACGGTTCGCCAGGCGCTGCCGGGCGCGATTTTCTTTTCCATCGGCTGGATACTCGCGACGAAACTATTTCAGATTTATGTGGCAAGATATGACCGATACAATCCAACCTACCTCGCGCTGGCTTCGATCATCGTGCTAATCACCTGGATGTATCTGACCTGTCTGCTGCTGCTGCTCGGCGGCAAATTGAACGCCATTCTTCGTCGCGAACGCGAACGGGTGCGCGGCCTCACATCGCCTGTGTCTGCCCCCGCTGCACGCGTAACTTGAATCTGAAAGCCTTCGGGGTTGATCGCGCCGCGCGCTCTGTTACGGTCGGTTGCAGTGGTGCGCTTTCGCCTTTGGCTTGCAACTGCACTCGCGCTCAGCGCGATTGTGGGCAGCGTCCTCCGCGCGCAAGTCGGTGAGGAGAAAAAAAATCAGCGGGACGAATCTGGAGAAAAACAGCATGAGACAAGCGTTGTCTCATCACCGACGCCAGAGAAATCGCCCAGCGCAGTTCCGAAAGCCAAAGCGGCAGCGAAGAAGTCGAAGAAAAAACGCAGCCCTTCGCCCACACCAGAAGAATCACCGCCGATTCGCAAGGCGAAGTTGGCGACAGAAGAGTCGACGAGCGAAACAGCTGCATCGCGCAGACCGCAGGAATCGCCGCATCCTGCTGCGAAACGGAATTCGGCGAAAGACTCGAGCGAGGAAGAGGAGACAACGCCAAGGCCAAAACCGAGCGAAACGCCTGAGCCAACTGCGGCTTCGCGGAAATCGAAAAAATCCGCCAGTCCAACGCCAAAGCCAAAAACCGCGAAGAAAAAATCGCGAAGGAAAGAAGGGTCGCCAGAACCCAAGAAGGCTGCGAGAGCCAAAGCCGCCGCCAAAGAAGAAGAAACACCAAGACCCGAAAAAACTCCCAGGCCACACTTAGAGGAGTCCCCCGCTGGCTCTGAAACCGCGACCGCACCGCGCGCGATTGCGGTTCCGACGCCGGCCGCATTGCCATCGCCACAGTCTAAAATTCCGCGCGCTGTTCCGGCGGAGGAGCGAGCGCAGGTTCTAATCGAGAAATCCGGTTTGGAAGAAGAACAGGGGTTCGAACCTCCACCTTCACCGCCGCCGCGAAGATTCGGTTTCTGGCCGTGGTCAAGGAGCCGCCCGAGCAGCTACCGTTATCTTAGCAGATCAGTCATTGAAGCGATTCGCCGTGCGCCCGTGAAACGGCGTCGCTGGCAATTCATCGTCGTGCACAACAGTGGCACACGGCAGGGCAATGCACGCGTGTTCGATTATTATCATCGGCACGTGCGCCGAATGCAGAACGGCCTCGCGTATCATTTCGTGATTGGCAACGGAACGTCCACTGGGAACGGCCAGATAGAAGTGGGCGATCGCTGGCGGCGCCAAATCAACGGCGGACACGTGCACAGCGATTATTTAAACAACATTTCGCTCGGTATTTGTCTGGTGGGCGACTTCAATCGGGATCAACCGACACGCGCACAGCTCGAATCGTGCGAAGAACTTATTCGCTACCTGCGAGAGCGCTGCGGCAAGACCGACAGAGGCGATATTCCTGTGCGGCCACATCGGGAAATGAATCCGCCGCGCTGGGCTACCGATTGCCCCGGAGACGCGTTTCCCTACTCCTGGTTCCGGAGATTCTAGTACTCGCGATTCGCGTCTCTGTCATTTCGCGCGGGCGTCACTTGCGCGTCGCCACCATCAAATTGGCTTCCTTGTAGTTCCAGCGATAACCGAACCCGAAGTCGAGCGGGGGCGGATTACTTTGCGCGAAGAGCTCTTGCAGTTTGGGCTGGTAATGTTGTTTGAAGAGTTCGATCGGTCCGAGGTAATTGCCGAAAAGCCGCAGGCTCCACTTGTCTGGGCTGAAATAAGCCAGCGGAATTCCGGAATCGTCCTGCACAATTCTGGTGCTGTGCGCGAGAATGAAATTGCGGATCGTAGCGAAACCTTCTTCGAACATCAGATACGAAGAGGACTTGAGAAAACTCGAGCCGGTGCCGAAGTGTTCGCAGAATTTTAAGAAACCAGGATTGGATTTGATTCCGCCATCAGAAATATCGGTGGTGAAATAATACAGGGTCTGCGTGTCCCCCGATTGGTTATCGGTGTAATTGATCCGCACTCCTGGAATGTTGCCGCCTTTTTTGCCTGGCTCGCTCGCTTGAAAGGCGCCGTTGCTGCTCAAAGAGCCGAACGTCACATTGGTGATCGATTTGTCGGCGCGGGCGATGAAAACGTAGAGAATGGGCAATACGCCGTTAAGATTCTGCTGTTGCAGATCGATTTTCATGTCTTTGGTGATGAAATAGGTCGTGCTGAGCGAGGACTTCATTGCGTTTTCCAAGTTGCCGAGCGCGCCGGAAAAATTCGCGATCCGCAACGGATCGGGCGGCGGCCCCATCGATTCCTTCCCGCAGAGGACGTAGACCGAAGCCCTCGGAAAGAATTGATCGACATAAAGGAAATCGGGACCGCTAAACATATAGAACGCGACAGGAACGGGCCGCGTCGTCTCCGGGAGATAAGTGTCTTCCCACGCGTGCAGTTTTTGGAGTTGGCGCAGATTGAGTTTTGAAAACTCGTTCTCAAAGAATGTCGAGTGTTCCTGCCAGGCTGGATCGCGCGTGAGCGGCGCGAGCGGGGATTCTGAAGGCACCGGCATTCCTGCTAGAAAACGCGCAATGTCATTAGGCCCGGCGACCGCAGCCGGCACAGTTTGAGGGTTCTCCTGCGCGTAAACCCCGGCCGCGCCTGCCAGGATCGACAGTACAACCATCGCGACTGTTTTTGGGAATGAGTCCCTTTTCATTCGGAGCGGCGAAAGCGTTTTCCTGCGCAAAAGTAGAGGAGCAAACCGAAAAGCGCCGTGCCCAGACCAGCCATGGACTCCGGAGTATGCCAGCGCAACAGATAATACATCATCCAGATGGTGATTACCGAG
>QHOD01000300.1 GCA_003218615.1 Verrucomicrobiota bacterium | reverse complement strand
CGCAATTGAAGAAATGGTCGCGCGCCAAGAAAATCGCGCTCATCAATCGACTGAATCCAAACTGGATCGACTTAGGCGCCGATGTTTTGCAAGACACGTAGCAGTAAGAGATTTCTCGACTTCGCCTCCGGCTTCGCTCGAAATGACAAAGGAGCTTGTTTATCCGTGTAAATCCGCGTAATCCGCGGTTCAATTTGCTATGAAAAAAATCGGAATCCTTTTTGGTCAGGAACACAGTTTCCCGCCGGCGTTTGTCGAGCGGGTGAATCAAAAAACCGGCGGCAAAGACATCGTTGCTGAGTTCGTAAGGATCGACAAGGTGATTCAGGGCGAGCCGTGCGGCTACGACGTGGTGATCGACCGTATCTCGCAGGACGTCCCGTTTTATCGCGCCTGGCTCAAAAACGAAGCGCTCACGGGCTGCGCCGTCGTGAATAATCCGTTCTGGTGGAGCGCCGACGACAAATTTTTCAATAATGCGCTTGCGACTAAGATTGGTGTCGCAGTTCCACGGACAGTTTTGTTGCCGTCCAGTCAGCCGCCGCCGGACACGAACGACAAATCGTTTCGGAATCTCGGTTATCCGCTCGATTGGGAAGGAATCTTCAATTACGTCGGTTGGCCGGCGTTTTTCAAACCGTTTTCGGGCGGTGGCTGGAAAAATGTTTATCGGCTGCATAACCCGGAAGAATTTTTCCGCGCCTACAACGAGACGGGCCAGCTCGTGATGATGTTGCAGGAGGAAGTGAAGTTCGACATGTACTTCCGCTGCTACTCGATCGATCAACGGCACGTACGCATCATGCCGTACGAACCGCGGCAGCCGTATCATCTGCGTTATCAAACTGAGTGGCATGCGCCGCCGGAGATTTTGCAAAAGGTTGAGCAAGGCGTCCTCACGTTGAATCAATTTCTCGGTTACGACTTGAACACGGTCGAGTTTGCGATCCGCGACGGCGTGCCGGTGGCGATCGATTTTTGTAATCCCGCTCCTGACGCCGAAGCAGCTTCAGTTGGTCAGGCAAACTTCGAGTGGGTGGTTGAAGCCGTTTCCGAGATGGCGATTCGCAAAGCGCGCGAGCATAAGCCCGGTCGCGACAACTTGAGCTGGGGCAAGTTCATTCAGGCGGCCACGACGCGGCGCACGTTAGGCGACCTAGCATAAGATCGCCTGGCAAATGTGGGAGCGACCTTAGCGTCCCGACCATCGCGGCACTGAGGCCCTCCCATATTCCCTCGCAGCCACTCGGGATGACAGCAGGTTGTTTTTGGGGGACATTTGCCGCCCACGATGAGCGCCAAGGACCACACCTTTACTCTCGGTATCGAAGAGGAATTCGCGATTGTCGACCCGGAGACGCGCGAGCTTCGCTCGCACATCCAAGAGATCCTCGAGTATGGAAAAGTTATCCTTAAAGAGCAGATCAAGCCAGAGATGCACCAATCCGTCGTCGAGCTCGGCACAGAAATTTGCCAGTCGATTGTCGATGCGCGCGCTCACGTGATCGAGCTGCGGAGCAGGCTCGCGGAACTCGCCGCCCGCAGCGGGTTAAAGATTGCCTCGGTCGGCACGCATCCATTTTCGCACTGGCGCGATCAACTCATTACTCAAGGCGAGCGCTATCACGAAATCGTCAAGGACATGCAGCAGCTGGCGCGCGCGAACCTTATTTTCGGATTGCACGTTCATGTTGGTATTCCAGATCGCGAGGTCGCCATCCACGTGATGAACCAGGCGCGCTATTTTCTGCCCCACATTTATGCGCTCTCGGTGAACTCGCCGTTCTGGGTGGGTCAGGACACGGGCTTGAAGGGTTATCGACTGAAAGTGTTCGAGCGTTTTCCCCGCACCGGCATTCCCGATGCATTCGAGAGCCTTTCCGAGTACGAAGACTATTGCAAGCTGCTGGTAAAGACCGGATGCGTTGATAATGCGAAAAAAATCTGGTGGGACATCCGGCTGCATCCATTCTTTGACACGCTGGAGATGCGCGTGTGCGACG
>QHOD01000057.1 GCA_003218615.1 Verrucomicrobiota bacterium | reverse complement strand
CTCAACAATCTTTCGCGCGCCGCGGTCTTCGTGGCGGTCTGCGATTGTTGTCGCGTGCAAAGTTCTTCCTGAGGTCGTGGAAATCATCACAGCCTTCTTCGCCCGCGCGGCAGAGTAGAGATTGGCCGGGAAAGTGATAATTTGCACCGGAGGTTGCGCTTATGGAAATACCGAAACGGCTCATCGATTGTTTAAACGAGAGCAAAGCGCCTTATGAGATTCTGCATCATCCGGAAGCCGTTACTGCGCAAAGGATCGCCCAGGCCGAGCACGTGAAAGCCCGGCATCACGCGAAGGTGGTGGTGATAAAATCTGGAGGCGAGCATTTAATGGCGGCCCTTCCGGCCGATCATCAGATCGATCTCGAAAAGTTCGCCAAAGCAATCGGCCAAACCGCGGTGTTGGACAAGGAAGCAGAGTTCAAGTCGCTATTTCCCGACTGCGCGATTGGAGCGATGCCGCCGTTTGGCAATCTCTACGGCGTGCCAACCTACGTGGACAAGCATCTGGCGGAGCAGGACTACATCGTGTTCGAAGCAGGCACGCATACCGATGCAATCAAAATGAGCTATCGCGATTACGAGAAAATCGTGAAGCCGCGTGTCGAAGATCTGGCCGTCAAGATTCAGCCGATGAAAGGAGTCTGAAATTGCGAGTTGCAGCTGGCTTGATTCTCTGGTGCTTGTGGGCCACATCGGTTGCGGCTGAGAAGGTTTGCCTCATCAAGATTGACGGAGCGATTGGCCCGGCGACCGCAAGTTACATTTCGCGAAGCATCGATGAAGCGCGGACGCAGAACGCGCAATGTCTGGTCATTCAGCTCAACACGCCGGGCGGTTTGCTCGATTCGACGCAAAAAATTGTGCAAAGCTTCCTGGGCTCCAGCGTGCCGGTGGTTGTGTATGTAGCTCCGACCGGTGCGACCGCGACCAGCGCCGGCTGTTTCATTACCGTTGCCGCGAGTGTCGCGGCAATGGCGCCGGCGACTACCATCGGCGCCGCACATCCGGTCTCGATCGGCGGTTTTCCAAGCGGCGGGGAAGAGAAGCCCGACGACACGATGCAGAAGATGCTGGAGAACTTTTCCGTCAGCTACATCGAAGCGATCGCCGGCAAGCGCCAGCGTAATGTCGAATGGGCCAAGTCCGCCGTAAAAGAGAGCGCATCGATTAGCGCAGAGAAAGCGCTGGAATTGAAAGTGATCGATCTGATCGCGATCGATATGCCAGATTTGTTACAAAAATTGAATGGCCGCCTGGTGGATGGCAAACCGCTCAAGACCGCCGGCGCTGAGGTCGCGGAGATCAAGATGTCGCCGTCGGAACGCGTTTTCCAAAAGCTCTGGCGGCCGGAAGTAATGTTCGTTCTCATGCTCATCGCCATTTATGGAATCATCGGCGAACTGACGACGCCCGGCGCGATTCTGCCCGGAGTTGTAGGCGCGATTGCGTTGCTCCTTGCGCTTTATCTGGCGGCGATCCTGCCGGTCAACGTCACCGGACTTGTATTGATCGCGCTCGCACTCATGCTTTTCGTTTTCGATATCTACGCCCCAACGCACGGGGTGCTCACGGTGGGCGGAGTCATTTCTTTCCTGATCGGCTCGCTCATGCTCTTCAACCGCGCTGACCCACTCTTTCGCCTTTCACTCAGCTACATCATTCCTGCCACCCTGATCACTGCGGCGTTCTTTGTTTTCGTCATCGGAAAAGGTCTCCGGGCGCAACGTTTGCCGGTAAAAGTAGGAGCGGAAACGTTGATTGGAAAGACCGTGGCCACGTTGACTCCAATCGATTCGCACGGCGGCAGGATTTTTGTCGAAGGTGAATATTGGAATGCGGTCAGCGACAGGCCGATCGAAAAAGACCAGCCGGTAGAGATCGCCGCCGTACAGGGATTAACTTTAACAGTAAAAACCAAAGGAGACTAACGCCATGCCATTACTCGAAGCACTGCCGAAATTAATTAGTTGGGCCATACCCCTCATCATTCTCGCTGTCATTATCCTTCCGCAGGCGATCCGCATCCTGCGCGAATACGAACGCGGCGTAATCTTTCGTCTCGGAAAATTACTCGGCGCAAAAGGGCCGGGACTAATTTTCCTGATCCCGATTGTGGACCGAATGGTGCGAATGGATTTGCGCGTTGTCACCATCAGCGTCGAGAAGCAGGAGGTGATGACGCGTGACAACGTGCCGGTGACGGTCGATGCGGTTGTTTATTTCCGCGTGATCGATCCGCAAGCCGCGGTGGTGAAAGTGGAGAATTTTCTCAAAGCCACCTCGCTGATGTCGCAGACGACGCTGCGCAGCGTCCTCGGCCAGGCCCCCTTGGATGACCTGCTTTCGCAGCGTGAGTCGATCAACCTGAAGTTGCAGGAGATCATCGACCGGCAAACCGAACCGTGGGGCGTCAAAGTCACGGCGGTCGAGGTAAAGGATGTGGCGCTGCCCGACACCATGAAGCGCGCAATGGCGAAGCAAGCCGAAGCCGAGCGCGAACGCCGCGCCAAGATCGTCAACGCCGAGGGCGAATTTCAAGCCGCTGAAAAAATGGTGCAGGCCGCCGCCATGATGAGCAAAGAGCCGATTGCGCTGCAACTGCGCTTCCTGCAAACCATGCGCGAGATTTCCAGCGAACATAACACGACGACGTTTCTTCCAGTTCCGATCGATTTATTCGCGCCATTTAAGAAGAGCGAGCCACCCAAGCCATAACTTTTTCGATTCGACACGAAGGTTGCCACAGCTTCACTAGGTCAACATCACCACAATCTTGGCGATTTGCTGGCGAAAGAGTTTGGCACCGCCGGAGGCAGGATGGCGGACGTAATGCGCGTAGGTTTCTAATTCCTTAAGCTGCGCGGCGGCGATGCGACCGAGCGCCACCACTTGTTGGCATGAAAATAAATCAGAAAACGCTTTGAGCACCGGGGTTCCGGCAGATTGTTCCGAACTGGTCGGCGTCCTGTTGCTCAACATGCCGCGGCGCAAATCAAATGAATGCCACGGGAACGCATTCCACAGAACAAATTGCTCAGGAGCGATGCCCAGCCGCAACAGCGTGCTCCAGACGATCGTGGCGGTCGGCTCGGAAAAACCATCCGGACATTTCCGAGATTGGCTAGTCCGACGCGGCTTGATTCCCAAAAGAATGTGTTCCGGCACGATGTCAGTTTTTCGTCCAAGCAGAATTCGTTCGGATGTCATCGGGATTCCGCTGAAATGACCGCCGCGGTAACCAAGCGCTTCCCCGATGATCGCAAGCTTTGCTTTGCCGAGCCGTTTTCGAAAATAGCCACGTAACTGTTTCCGGCGAATACCGGGCGCATTCCCGCCGATATCGTTTTCCTCATCAACCTGCCACCACGGATTGAAGACCGCGCCGGAGGGAGATTTTTTCAGGAGGCGCAAGAAGTTGTCGATTGCTTCGGCTGACATAGGGAACAAAAGCTCCAACGTCCAAAGAAATTCAAATCCCAAGTTCCAAACTATTCGCGCCGCCTTTTGGAATTTGGTGATTGGAGTCTGCCTGGAACTTGTTCGCCGCAGCGAATCCGTCCTATGGCGGAGATGTTGAAATTTGGAGCTATTTTAAACCATGTCGTTGCGTTTGTTTCTCTGCGGCGATGTAATGACCGGCCGCGGCATCGATCAGGCGCTGCCGCATTCGGTGAATCCGGTTTTGTACGAGCGGTATATTCGGGACGCGCGCGCATATGTCGAGCTTGCCGAAGCAGCCAATGGCCCGATACCCCGACCGGTCGGCTTCGATTACATCTGGGGCGATGCGCTCCAGGAACTGTGCGAATCCGCCGTCGATTTGCGGATCGTGAATCTGGAAACCGCCATTACGTCCGCACAGACGAATTGGTTCGGAAAAGAAATTCATTACCGCATGCATCCGCAAAACGTCGGTTGTCTCTCCGCCGCGCACGGATCCGGCCGTCCTCAATGTACCGGACAAGGCGCGAGTGCTTTTCTTTTCATTTGGATCGACGACGAGCGGTATTCCGCGGGAGTGGAGCGCCACACCTTCTCGTGCAGGGGTGAATCTGCTGGACGATCTTTCAGAAGCGACTGCCAGCCGGATTGCGAATGCCATGCAGAGCTTTCAACAGCCAGGCGATTTGCTCATCGCGTCGATTCATTGGGGAAGCAACTGGGGGTATGATATTCCTCCGCACCAGATCGAGTTCGCCCATCGTTTGATTGAAGAAGGTGTTGCTCTCGTTCACGGACACTCCTCTCATCACGTGAAAGCAATCGAAGTTTTCAAAAGTCGCCTGATTCTGTATGGCTGCGGAGATTTTCTCACCGATTACGAAGGGATCAGCGGTTACGAAAGATTCCGCGGCGACTTGGCGCTGATGTATCTGGTCGATTTGGATTCGCAGAGCGGACAGCTTGTGTCAACGCGATTGGTTCCGATGCACATGCGGCGTTTCCGGCTTGAGCGAACGTCAGCCCCTGATGCGCACTGGCTGTGCGATTTCTTAAACAAGCTTGGTGCGCCATTCGGCACAGGCACGCGGCTGAAAAAGGGCAACAGTATGATGCTTCAATGGTAGTGACAACGTCGCTGGCCGGGGAACCTGATCATGCGCGACCGCCAACTGCCATCTTTCGAATCGTACGCGAGGTTGTTGAAAACAATTTATCTTTGGCGCGATTCGTATGGCCATCATCGACAATATTCGGAAGGTTTCGGATACCGTCTGGGAATTGCCCGTCACGCACAAGGAAGGCATGCGCGTACCGGCGCGAATTATTGCGACCGAAAAGCTGGTGCGCGACATGGACGAGGCTGTTTACGAGCAAATCAGCAATGCGAAGCGATTTCAGAGAAAGAAAAGGTCTCGTCGCGAAGTGCGAAAAGACCAATCAGTAAACTCAGCAAGTAGAAAGGTACCCATGGAAACAGAACGTAATCCGAACGAACCGGCCAAACCTACAAGCCCTGGACAGGAAGGCGGCCAGCAGGGCGGTGGCAAAGAACAGGGTGATCGCGACAAACAACAGGGCGGCGGGGGCCAAGAGCGCGATCGCGATCGTGATAAACAAGGCGGTGGCGGCCAACAAGGTGGCGGTCAGCAAAGCGGCCAACGATAGGCTTTGCGCGTTCGATTAACGAGCGGCGGGAGGCAACTTCCGCAGTTTTTCTTGTTCGTGGCAATCGCCACGGAAATTCGGCGTTTTCTTGCCCCGCCTTTATCCTCGGCAATACGCGCGACCACTTCAAATCGTCGCGAAACTCACCAGCAACACGCGCAACCTCATCGCTGGCTGAGTTGAGGTGGGAAGTAGCGCAGTAAACTCCGCGCGCAAAAGTGCGGCTAGTTCAGAGGGATCGTCTGCCCTGAATCAGGTTAATAATCAGGACAACGACCGCAATCACGAGCAGCAGATGGATCAATCCACCGCCCACGTGGCCGAGAAAACCCAGAAGCCAGAGAACGAGGAGAATCACGAATATGGTCCAGAGCATAGATTTGCTTTCGGTTAATTTGTTTCGAATGTCATGTGCAACCGCGCAGCAGAAAGATCAACAGCAAAATCGGAATAGGAATTCCCAGTAGCCAAAGCAAAATATATCCGGTCGCTCCTGTCTCTTTGATTTTGCTTGTTGGCCGCATCTTGGTTCCTGTGGCGTTTTTAAAGACTCTCAATCACTTTTCGGATTTCTTCTTTTGATTTGCCGAGTTTCTTTTGAAGACGGCCAAGAAGCTCGTCGTCCTTTCCTTCGGCAAATGCAAGGTCGTCATCGGTCAATTGCCCGTACTTTTGTTTAAGTTTGCCTTTTGTTTCGTTCCAACTTCCCTTGAACTGTAGTTTCGTCATAACGCACAAACTTTCGCGTATCAGATAAGGATTGGTTGTATTGATGTTCGAAAAGGATTTCGAGTCGCGGAAAAAGGGCGTCAGTCCATCATTGTTCTGATTTTTTTGCTAATCCTTAGTCTTTGCAACGTGCGTATCGCTTTCTCGAGATCCTTTTTGCAAGCGCTCGAATTCTTCCTGGAGTTTCTTCAGGTCTTCCTCGGAAAGGTTTTCAAGATCGACAAGTTTATTACGCGCACCTTCAAGGGCCCGGATCAATTCGTCGAGTTTCAATTGAATGGCTTTCCCGTCACGGTTCTGGGTGTTTTGAATCAGGAACACCATCAGGAAAGTTACGATGGTCGTGCCTGTGTTAATGATAAGCTGCCACGTATCGGAAAAATGAAACGTCGGCCCGGTCGCGGCCCAGACGATGACGACGGTGATTGCGACAATGAACACCCATGCCGATCCAACCGCCGATGCAGTATTCCGCGAAAAAGCGCGGAACAGATCATTGACCCTGCAGCGGAATGACCGGGGCGTTTGCTCTGCGTGTTTTACGGCTTTTTCGTTCATCCTCGCATAGAGAATCGCAGCGGCTTCTTGTCCCGGCTGCAACGCGAGCGGTTTGCTGAGTCTATTTCAGTTGGACTTTACCGAGCCCGGCGTTAGCGGCTTCGTTCGCGCAGGCCTGCAATCCATCGCTTGATCCGCTGGGCCGACATAAAATTAATAATCCTTTCAGCGGGAATCCTAGCGCGCAGCGCCGAAGCAAGACCAAGCTGGATGAATTCGAGTTGCCATGGATGATGGGCGTCTGTGCCCAGCGATACACGCGTTCCTGCTGCGCGGGCCAGCTTAAGCGAGGTCAAATTCAGGTCCTGGCGATCAGGATAACAATCAATTTCCACCGCTTTGTCGAGCCTGGCCGCTTCGGCAAAAACCCGCGGCCAGTCCGCCTTCAATCCGAGTCGAAAATTATAAATGCGGCCCCTTGGGTGCCCGAGGATTTGGATATGCGGGTTTCGCAGCGCCGCCAGATATCGCTCGGTCTGATCATCGGTTCTTCGCAGGGATGAATGGAACGAACCAAGCACCAGATTAAGACCAGAAAGCGATTTTGGATCCATGTCGCCTTCACCTCGAGGATTTAAGTTCATTTCGATGGAACGAAGCACCGTCAATTTTCCGCCACTGCGCGAAATCGCTCTATTCGTCTCGGCAATCTCGCGTCCTTGTCTGGGCACGGCACGTTCGTCGATGCCGCCCGCAATCTTCAATCCTTTGGAGTGATCAGTAATCGCAATATATTCATAGCCGCGTTCGCGAGCGGCAGCCGCCATTGCGGCAACCGTGCCCGAGCCATCACTCCAGCACGTGTGCATTTGCAGATCCCCTCGTAACGACCTTTCCCATTCCGGCTTTCTTTCCAGAAAAGATCTTGCGTCCGCCAGGGCGAAAAAATCGCGGCGTATTGGCGGGTTCGTTCCGAGCGCAGGCTTCGGGTTCTCGATCCAGTGCCGAACGCGTTTTTCGATAAAGGGACCGATCGCACTCAGTTCAACGAGAGAACGATTTTGCGCCACAAGAGTGGCCGCGCTCTCGCGCCAAGACAACGCGTTGCGCGCAGCGCGCCGGAATGCGCGGTCGAGAATACCGGATTCAATCTCCGATTGCCGCGCGAGCAGTTCGCGATGCGCTTCGCCTTTCTTTTTTCCCGCGCCCGCTACCACTTTTCTTTCCGCCTCGACTCTCCTTGTTTACTGTCGCCCAGGCCCGTCGCGCCGCTTCCTTGCTGCTCACCCCACGCTTTTTATAACCGCGCTCAATTTTTGATGCTCTGCGTTTTTGTTTGGACGTATATTTCTTCTTACTTCCTCGTGCCATAAAAGTACCTCCCCGTTCTTATCTTAACAAATCGCCTCTAAAACAGCGTGCGGATTTATTGAAGTGCTATCCGTTTACGATCGTCCCGCCGTTCGGATGCAAGATCTGCCCGGTCATGTAGGATGAATCATCGGAAGCGAGAAAGACATAGCTCGGAGCGATCTCTTCCGGCTGTCCGGGCCGCCCAAGGGGAACGTCTGACCCAAATGTCGCGACATCTTTTTCCTGAAACGAGGAGGGAATAAGTGGCGTCCAGATTGGACCCGGCGCGACGCCGTTTACCCGAATACCTTTCTTAGCCAGGGCTTGGGACAGAGAGCGAGTAAAGGAGGTGATTGCTCCTTTCGTGGACGAGTAATCAAGCAAGTGCGGGCTGCCTTTATAGGCCGTCACCGAGGTCGTGTTAATAATCGTAGCCCCTTTCTTCAGATGCTTCATGGCAGCCTTCGTCATGAAGAAAAAAGAGAAAATATTCGTTCGAAACGTTCGCTCGAGCTGTCGTGCCGTAATTTTCTCAATCGAATCCTGCAGATGTTGCTCGGCTGCATTATTGACCAAAATGTCGATCCCTCCGAACCGTCGCGCAGTCTGTGCGACTGCCTTCCGACAGAAGTCCTCCTCGCCCACATCGCCGTCAATGAGCAGGCATTTGCCTCCTTCTTTTTCTACGAGTCGCCGGGTTTCTTTCGCGTCCTTGTGTTCCTCCAGATAGATAACCGCCACATCTGCGCCTTCTTTGGCGAATGTGATCGCAATCGCCCGGCCAATCCCGCTGTCGCCGCCAGTGATGATCGCCACCATGCCTTGCAATTTTCCACTGCCGCGATGCTTTTCGTCCTTGGCTCGCGGCCGCGGCTTCATCTTGTATTCGCGGCCTGGCTGCCGATCCTGATGCTGGGGCGGCTGAAGTTTCTTTTCTTTAGGCATGAATCCTCCGCGCGCCGCCAGTCACGCTACCATCTCAGCGTCGGCGCTTCCCCGTGCGGGCTGCTTTCTTCGCCGCGGCCGAGCGTGACCGTGCAGAATGTTGCTTCGCGACGCGCTTGGCGTGTTTCGACAACGCTTGCTTCGACACTGACCGGCGGCTCTCGCGCCTGAGCGCACGCTTGGTTGCCCGAGAGCGTTTCGAGGAAGGCTTCCTCCGGCGCCCGGCGCGGCTCTTTGCGAGATCACGCTTCGCCTGACGTTTCGTTCGTTGTTTGCCGCGCTTGGGCGGCGGCAACTTTACGCCAGCCCGCCTGGCCTTAGAGAGACCAATAGCGATCGCCTGCTCGGGGGAGCGTGCGCCGTGTTCGCCTTCGCGTATGTGCTCCATTTCCTCGCGCACAAACTCTCCCGCTTGAGTAGAAGGCGATTTGCCTTCGCTCTCGTCTTCGCGCGCGCGTTCAACAGTTTCTTCTTCTGGCATACCAGAAAATGCTTCGCCTCTCGTCGCCCGCTTGGATGTGCAAATTGCGTCAGAGCGCGGCAAGCCGCTTTACTGCGCCTTGCCCGGCTAGGGGTGAAAGCGTCCCGAAGGTGCGCGCGCGTAAAATTGATACGACTCGCCGTCACAACAGAGAGAGCGATTTACCTTCGCGATGTTGCACTTGGTCCATCGTGCACTGGTTAGGGTCTTTGTCGGGACGCCAGCGCAGAAATTTCGTGCCGTGGCGAAACCGGCCGCTGGTAAAGTGGTCGTAGGCAACCTCCAGTACTACTCTTGGATCGACTGGCTCCCACTCGCCACTGCGATCTGTGCTCCAACGGTTGGGTCCTCCCGGTGCGCTGCCAGTGAATCCAGGCGGTTTTCTGAGCGCTTCAAATTTGTTTGTTAACTCGCGACGTTCCGATCTGCTGAAAGCGGACGTGAATCCGACGTGATGAAGCAAACCATCGTCCCATGTTTCTACGAGCTACGTTGAACGGCAGAATTTGACGATGCGAATGTCAATGCGCCGATTTACACGGCTGACAAATGGCTTTTCAAAGAAGTTGGAAAACCACTAGCACGCGGTCGCGATTCACTACATGTTTTACAACTTCGGGCGGATTCACCAATTCCCTTCGCGTGACGCCAGCGATGGAAGCAGGAATTTCAGATCACGTATGGGAAATTGAGGAAATGATCGCTCTTTTGCGGAAATAGCCGATATTGCCTTATCGACGCGCTCGCTAAACACGTCCGAGAGCGACTTGAATCAAGGATGTCTTGCACTGTCTTTGAGGACAGCTTGGCGCGAGTGTGGCCTGTGGGTCTGGTATCCGATCCAAAACGCGCAGAGCGAATCCACGCTTTTGCAAAGTCAAACGGCTGGGCTGCGACAATTCACGACACCGGTGTCCGCGTTGTCTTCAAGAAGCTGGCGGTGTAAATTCAAACTGAGCCACTACCGAAAAAACAGATCAGCGGAGCTTCTGCAAACCACCCTCGACGAAGAATCCGAAACGAACGAGACGCTCAACCAATTGGCTGAAGGAATTGTAAATCCGGAAGCCCTTATGGAGACCGAAGTGGTCGGAGCGGCTTCGAACCGATAATTCGATATTTGCTTTTCGGAAAGGCATGTCTAGGACAACGTGCTAATTCTCTTAGGGAAATTCCTGACTTTGCGAACGGGAAAACTTTGTGACTGCTTCCAGCAAAGTTCTTAAGTCCAAACCATTCTCGAAGGCGATCTCAAAGAAACAAAGAAATGGTCTGACCGCGGACAGCGAAAATGACCAGTTAACAAGTTGGCAATAACCAAAGGTAATAAATGGAAACACAACGTAATCCGAATGAGCCAGGTAAGCCTACCACGTCTGAACAGCAAGGCGGCCAGCAAGGCGGCGACCGGCAAAGCGGACGCTAAGCTAAGCTTCATTATCGCGATGAATGAACGGCGGGAGACAACTCCCGCCGTTTACTTGCGGATATCTCCAGGATAACAAGCCCGAACCTATGATTATCTCATTTTCATTCCACATTTGGCCTGCTGCTTTTTGTTAGGGGGAAAAGTAGCGTCGATTGGATCGTGGGCACGGCGCAGATCCCTAGGTCGTTCTCCGATTTCTCTGTCAGATTTGAAATCAAAAGACGCGCACAATTGCCAGTGGTGCGATTCCAGCAATTAAAGGAGGTGAGATCATGTTAGGTTGGGCTGTAACTTTTCTAATAATTGCGCTCGTGGCAGCGGTGTTTGGATTTGGGGGAATCGCGGCGGCCTCGGCGGGAATTGCGAAGGTCTTGTTCTTTCTGTTCCTGGTGATGTGCGTGATTTTCTTTATCTTGGCTGGAGGGGCCGAGGAGTGCCCTAACTAAGCATTCCCGTCGTTGAATAAATCGTAGCGGTGCCGGCATTTTCTGCATGGCAGACTAGCATTCGCTGGATTCACTCGCCCCGTGGGACTTCACGGGTAAAAATTTGTCGCGCGATCTCGAACGCCTGTTGTTCCACGCGCTCGAATTGCTTGGCAGCGCGCTTTTCCAGTGTGGCGAGATCCAATCCAGCCTTCCGTGCGGTCCCAGCAATCGCGGCGTCTAGCGTGCGCCAGAGCAAGCGCTTTCCAAAAATACCAACAGAAAGCGTTTCCAAGGACTGCAACAGCGCCAGATTTGCCTCGCCAACGTCGGCCACGCGCAATTTGACATGCGAAGCTTTCTCGGCAATCCAAGCCCCGGCCTTGCGAACTTTGCCCTCCTTAATGCCGAGAGCTTTCATAAGGCGTTTTAGGTCACGCTGGTCGCTTTGAATGTCTTCACCTAACGTCTTCAAGAAACGCTCCAGCGGCTGGCCCTCATGCGTGTCTCTCAGATCCTCGACCATCTTGATCGCGCCGATCGAGCCTGCCAGATGGTCATTCAAAAAAGTCGATAAGTCTTTCACGGAATCACCAGCCTTCGATAAACCGCATGGCCAAAGGTTGTTAACCGGCGCTCAACGCTTCTTCGGCGGGGCCCGCAATTACATCACCATTGGGCCTAAAGCGTGAGCCGTGACAAGGGCAATCCCAAGTGGATTCGGCTGAGTTCCACCTGACGTGACAGCCAAGGTGCGGGCAAACAGGCGAGAGCTTGTGCAATTTGCCATTTCGATCCCGAAACGCGGCAGTCTTTTTCGGACGCGAACCAATGATCATTCCTTCGCCAGGTTTTAGCTTGCGAACGGAATCGGATTCGGGACGTGCGATCCGATCTTTGATCAGGTAGTAGGGATAGTCTTTGTTCTCCCGAAGATAATTCCACGTTGCGCCCTTGATCTTTTTTCGATCAACGGCAAACAGATCGGCCCACGGATTTTTTCGGCCCGTGGCCCAGTCGAGCGCCATCATCGCCGAAATCGTTCCGAATGTGATCCCGTTCCCGCAAAAGCCAGTCGCGATGAACTGATGTTCGGCGTTCTCGCCGATGTAAGGCAAACCGTCAGGAGTGGAGATGATCTGGCCTGCCCAGCGATGATTAACTTGTGCATCAGGAATGATCTTTTTCAATCTCCCCAGCAATCGAGCATAAGCCTTTTGCGTCTCTCTTTTTTGTCCGGTTTTGTGATCTTCCCCACCGTAAACGACGTAGTCGAAGTCGCGATGTCGATCTACACGCAGATAGTTATAAGGATCCCCGGTGTCCCAGAACATGGCTTCTGGAATCGTTTCTGAAGGGACGCGGGCGCCGATCACGTAACTCGTGTAAAGGGAGAGCTTCGTCTGCAACAGCGTCGCGCTCGTAACGCTGGCTAGACCAACGAGCGGATTATTTGTCGCCATCACCACCCGATCAAAACCGATCCAGTGATCATTGACTTTTGCGCGGCGTTTTTCCGCATCGAATTCAGTCACGGCGCTTTTTTCAAAGACGTGCGAGCCGTTACCTGAAAGGTTCATAAGCAAAGCTCGAAGATATTTCCTGGGGTGAAACTTTGCTTGATTGGGAAAACGCACCCCCGGCACAGTTAAGTAAGGAACGCGCTCCAGATAGATCGCGCCCAATCCTAGTTTCGCACCGACTCTGGCTTCTTTTTTGAGCGAAGAGATCTCCTTATCGGAGAAACCATCTGCGCAGACATGCAGGTAGCCTGGCGCGCGGGTAAACTCGCACTGGATCTCTTCCTCCTGGACAATTCTTTCTATCTCGTCGATCGCTGCCGTGCCCGCGTCCCATGCGGCTTGCGCGTGATCATCGCCAAAGTTGCCTACCAATTCATGCAGTCCGACATCGGTGACAAATGTGAGGTGAGCGGTTGTGTGGCCAGTGTCGAGTGAGGCCACGCGTTCGCGCTCGATCAGGGCTACGGTCAATGCGGCTTTCTTCAACAGATACGCGGTCGTGATGCCGGTAATGCCCGCGCCGACCACAAGGACATCGACGTTTATGTTTTTTTGAAGCCTCGGAAATTGTTTGATCGGCGCGCTGTCGATCCAAAACGGAATTGTTGTCATCCCAGGTTTATTTCGCGCCCGGAAACAAATTTAGCCGTTTCGGCTACCGAACTTCGCGTTGACCGAATTTCTCGGAACGATGGACCGCCACGCGTGGGCGGCAATCAGTTCAGGCTGCTCCTGCGAATCAATTAGTGATGCCGGAAACCGCGGAAGAAATTTCAGAAAAGCCAGAAGTTCGCAAAGAGCTTCAACGCGCTACTGGCGAAAAACGCCGCCAAAAGGTTAAAGCACGCGGAACAGATAAATTCTGGTTTGTCACATACGCGCTTATCCTTGCCGGTTGCGTTGTGCTCTATTTTCTGCTCGGCTCAAAACTGGTTCCGCTGCCGCAATCAAGGCTTGATGTCCCGCGGCGAATTCTGCGCGGGGCAACACTGATCGTGGTGATGCTCGCGATTGCAAAAGCTGCTTCCGTGTATGCACTCGGCCGCATCGAAGATGCTTCCACCCGCTTCACGCTCCAGCGAGTGGTGCATCTGGTTGTTGCTCTTCTTATCGCGCTCATTGTTGTATCGATAATTTTTGTCAATTGGTATGCCGCGGTTGCTGCGCTCGGCGTCGGATCAATCATCATCGGGTTGGCGGTACAAACGCCGATGAAAAGTTTCATCGCCTGGATATACATCCTGGTTCGCCAGCCTTATCGCGTCGGCGATCGCATCAAAATTGGTGACGCCACTGGCGACGTCATCGATGTCAGTTACCTGGACACGACGTTATGGGAATTCGGCGGTCAATACATTTCCGGCGATCATCCCAGCGGCCGTCTCATTAAATTCCCCAATGAAAAGGTGCTCGACGAGCTCGTTTACAACTACTCCTGGCCGCTGTTTCCTTATATCTGGAACGAAATCAAATTTCAGATCGCCTATCAGAGCGATTTGAAGTTTGTGGCTGAGACGATGCAGCAGATTGTCGAGAAAGAGCTGGGCGAAGAAATGATCAAGCGAGTCGAAGTTTTTCGGGACCTTCTGGCTCGTACGCCAGTTGATGAGCTTGAAGTTCGTTCGCATCCGCGAGTCATTTTCCGCGTCGATGAAGTGACCTGGATCGATGCGATCGTACGTTACCTCGTGTCGCCACGCGAAGCCGGTTCCGTCAAGACACGCTTGATTCCAAAATTACTCGCTGCCCTCAATGCCGAGCCGGAGCGGGTCATGTTTCCGAAAGGCGATGCTCGCTAGATCGCTTGAAGTGTCTGCGCAGAGGAAAATTTCCAATCCAGCCGGCTGCGACGCGCGATTTAAAATTATATGGCAGACCAAAAAGAAATCATCTCAACAATCAATAATCTGATTGAAACCCTGAAAGATGGACAGAAAGGCTTCAGAGAAGCAGCAGATGCAGTCAACGATCCGCAACTGAAATCGCTTTTCGCCGAGTATTCGCAACAGCGATTTCGCTTTGCGGGCGAGCTGCAAACACAGGCTAGGAGCTTTGGCGAAGCCGAGCCGGAAACAGGCGGCAGCGCGGCCGGTGCAATGCACCGCGGCTGGATCAACTTAAAATCCGCCATCACCAGCAAAGAGGAGAGCGCAATCCTTGCCGAGTGTGAGCGTGGTGAAGACTCGGCCGTGCAAGAGTTCGAAAAGGCAATGCGCCATGAGCTCCCTGCGCCTGTGCGCGATACTGTTTCGCGTCAGTACAGAGAGATCAAAGCCGCGCATGATCAGATCAAAAATCTCCGTGACGCTGCTAAAAAGACGGCCTGAACCAACGGCATGTGAGCCACCCATCTGTTGAGGCTGGTGCCTTGGTCGCGTGCGGGTTGGAGGCGGTGGAACGGCAGGGACGAATAGCCCCAGCGCTCATAAATGCCACAGATTTTGGAGATTGCGATTCGTTAATTGAAAAGTTTGAATGCGCTCAAAGCGGAAACTCAAACGATCGAACCAGATTGCATACATTCTGCTTTGGTTTTTGGGAATTTCCGTCGTGTTTTCGACGATCTTTCTGCTCCGCGGTTGCGCATGAATCAGCGTGGTGAAATAAAGTGCTCATGGACACATTGTGGAATTTCTTGGCAACGCTACTCGGGCTCGCGGCTGAACCAAAAAACCTCACGTTTATTCAAATCTCTTTGCGCGGAATCATCGTCATGGTTGCCGCGCTGGTTATGCTTCGGCTTGGGACCAAGCGCTCGCTTGCAGAGAAAACCGCGTTTGACGCAGTCCTGCTCATCGTGCTTGCATCCGTCCTAGCGCGCGCGGTCAACGGTAGCGCGGCATTTTTCCCGACCCTCGGAGGCGGGTTCGTGCTGGTATTCATGCATCGGCTTTTCGGATCTCTCGGTTGCCGCTGGCATGCTTTAGGCATCCTCATCAAAGGCCAGGCCGACGTGATTGTGGAGAACGGGAATGTGAACTGGCGCGTCCTGCGCCAAAATCATATTTCGAAATATGACCTTGAAGAGGATTTGCGTCTCAACGCCAAAACCGAGGATATTTCCCAGATCCGAATCGCTCGTGTAGAACGCAGTGGCGATATCAGCTTCATCAAAGCCCATAATTGAGCTAATCCAGCAGACTCGCCGCCGAGCGTTGGCCTCGAACTGAGTAAAGAATCGCCTAATCCAACGTTATTTGGGCGCTTTCACCGCGCCCAGCTGTTGGAGCATCCCAAATTTATCCCAGTTTACCCAGGTCTCGGCGATTTTGCCATTTGCAATGCGATCAATCACGATGCCCGTCCAGCTCGCCTTTCGGCCTGTGGCTGGGACGCCCATTATTTCCCCCTTCTGACTGCCGCTGGAAACGAACTGCGTCGCAACCATGTCCCCTTCCGCGATCTGCATCACGATCCGGTCGTCGAAATCAGGAAACGCTTGATGAAAGACGCTGATGAACTGTTTCCAAGCATCGAGTCCCCGAATTGCTTCGGTACTATCAGGACGATGTTGCTGATGATTCACGTAGTCGCTCGCGAAAATCTGCTCAGGGTTCTCCTTGCTGCCATGTGCCCAAAGATCGATAGCCCGTCGTGCCAATTCTTTATTTTCCGATGCTGACATACTGTAATCTCTCTTAGCGCAAGAATTATGACCGTAGCAATTCGTCGACGGGTGACAAGTTTGGTTGACGCCTTGGCCGCTCAGAGCGGCGCGTCATCGGGGCTGGCATGAAGCTCATCTTTCTTGGCACGCGCGGGGAAATCGAAGCGCGGACTCGACGGCATCGCATGCACAGCTCGCTGCTGGTTTCATACCGGGGCGCCAGGGTGATGATTGACTGCGGTCTTGATTGGCTGGGAAAATTTGAGCGACTGAATCCCGACGCGATCGTGCTGACGCATGCGCATCCCGATCATGCCTGGGGTTTGAAAAACGGCGCGCCCTGCCCGGTGCACGCCCCGAGAAAGACGTGGCACAGTTTAAGAAACTGCCAGGTCGAAGATCGACATCCAATCAAAGAGCGTCTGCCGACGAAGATTTGCGGCGTCACCTTCGAGCCGTTCCCGGTCGAGCATTCGATTCTGGCGCCCGCCGTCGCCTATCGCGTGAGCGCAGGCCGGGCGCGTATTTTGTACGGACCAGATCTTTTATTCATCCACGATCGCGTTGCTGCGTTGAAGGACGTGCAGGTTTACATTGGCGACGGGGCGACGCTCACGCGTTCGTTCATTCGCCGACGTGGGAAGACTCTCATCGGGCATTCACCAGTTCGCACCCAACTCACCTGGTGTGCAAAGGAGGGCGTCCCCCAGGCCATCATCACCCATTGCGGCTCGGAGATTGTCAACGGGGACGAGCACCAGATCGAGGCGCAAGTGCGCAAAATGGCCGTGGATCGCGGTATCGAAGCCTGCGTTGCCCACGATGGGATGACGCTGATTTTGCGCTGAACAAATTCATACAAAAACCACGGCTGGATTCGCACGGCGCGACGAACTATGATGTGCACAATATGACCTCGTTCCCATCTTCCTTGATCGGCCTGCTGTCTTTGTCACTCGCTGTCGCCGCAGCGCCCGCGCAGACG
>QHOD01000299.1 GCA_003218615.1 Verrucomicrobiota bacterium | reverse complement strand
ATCTGTTGGAAGGCAGCGTGCAACGATCAGGCAATCGCGTCAGAGTAACGGCGCAACTCATCGATGCTCGGACCGATACCCAACAGTGGGCAGAGCGCTATGATCGTGATCTCGCGGATGTGTTCGCGATCCAAAGCGAAATTGCCAAAACGATTGCTGACCAGCTGCAAGCCAAGCTCTCGCCCCAGGAGAAAGCACGCGTCGAAGAGATACCGACACAGAACACAGAAGCATACGTGTTTTATTTGCGTGCAAATCAAATATCACGAAATCCCGACACGCTGCTGGAGGATTACAAAACTGCAGAGCAGCTTTACCTGCAAGCGATCGCGCTCGATCCGAATTTTGCACTGGCCCACGCACGGCTCGCTTCGATACGCGCGGAGATTTTTCATTTTTACGAGCCCCTCGACAGCTGGAAAGAGAAAGCGCGCGCTGAAGCAGAGATTGCTTTGCGGCTGCAGCCAAATCTGGCAGAAGCGCACTTCGCGCTTGGTCAATGCTTTTATTGGATAGACGGAGAGTACGACCGCGCTTTGGAGCAATTCGACGTCGCTTCGCATTTATCGCCTAACAATAGCGATATCCCGCGTTTGATCGCGGCAATCGAACGCAGACAGGGCAAATGGCAGGAATCTCTTAAGGCATACGCAAAGGTTCAAAAGCTCGATCCGCAAAATCCGAATAGCGTGCGCGAACTTGTTTTTACAAATACGGCCCTGCGCCGCTGGGCGGAATCTGCGCGTTGGGCGGAGAAGATGCGGGCCATGGCGCCGGCCTCGATCGTTGCCAAGATCCAAAGTGGCTATGTCGATTTTTGGTGGAAAGGCGATACGCGGTTGCTCAAGTCTTTGCTCAGCCAGGTGCCGGCAGAAACCGATCCTGACGGGGCAATAACCAGTTGCCGCTGGGATGTCGCCATGATCGACCGCGATTTCGGTGCGGCCCGGGCTGCGTTAAAGACGTCGGTTGTAAACGACGTCTCTTACACAAATGCAGGACTCACGCCGAAAAGTTTCCTCGATGCCTGTATCGATCTCGCGCAAGGCGATAAGGCCAAGGCTCAGAAATCGTTTGAACCGGCGAGGCCTGTTTTTGAAAAAGCGGTGGAGGAAGCACCGGCGAGCGCGGAGCGGCATGCCAATCTCGGCTGGCTTTATGCTTTCATGGGTCGAAAAGATGACGCCATCCGTGAAGGCCGGCGCGCGGTTGAGTTGAAACCGGAATCGAAGGACGCGGTCGATGGGGCGATCATGAACTGTTATCTGGCGCTCATCTACGCTCGCGTGGGCGAAAACGATCTCGCGATTCCGCTGATCGAGCGCTTATTGAAAACTCCGGGCGCCGTCGACAGCGTCGATTACAGCATTACGATCAACGACCTGAAATATCGTTGGGAATGGGATCCGATCCGAAACGATCCGCGTTTCCAGAAGCTCCTCAAACAACCTTCGCAGTGAACCTAAAATATTTCTTCGCCGAATTGAAGCGGCGCAATGTTTACAAAGTCGCCATTGTCTACGGCGTCGTGGGTTAGTTGCTGATGCAGGTCGGGAGTCAGATTTTCAATTCTTCGAAATTTCGAATTGGGCTCATCCGGCCGGTCTTCATTGGCGTACCGATCAACTCACCCGATAAATACATGGCTTCTTCTCGCGAAGCTTATCGCGGAATCGCAGGGTTTTGAGCGGGCTTTGACGCCTGGGCCAATTCTCTGCCTCTTTTGCGATTGCTAATCACAAATGTGTTGTTTTCTCCGAGCGTTGACCACGGCCCGCGCGATACTTCGCTAAACTCCACGAAGCGCCAGTCGGTCACATCCGTTTCGTTTAATCCGAGATAGTCACGCACAGCGGGAGAGACGTCGAGACCCGCGCCTCTGTTCAGATTGGGTTTCGGACGTTCGTTGCCAAAGACATATTGCCAATAATCGGTGCGGAAAGGCCCGGCGTCTTCCCATTGCGCATAAGCCGTTCGATTCCCCTTGCGAATCGCGACCCATCGATCCTTGCAGGTGGAAACGCCCGGGCCTTGGTACGCTTCCTTGAACCACGGAACGACGCGGGGCGCTTCCGGCCGGTGACCATTGATTGACTTGTCGTTGTAGGGAAGCGCGCAGTAAAACGGGTTCTGTCGAGGCGTGAACTTGACCGGAATGTAATTGCTGCGACGCGCGGGATTTGGATCGTCAAAGCCTCCGTAACTTCTGCTCCAATCTTTGTCCCAGGAGCTTCTCCGGTTCGGCGTCGGATTGTTTCGGGTCGGCTGCTCGCCGATCCAGAAGACAGTTGTCACAATATTTTTCTTCCACGGATAGCGCTCTCCTG
>QHOD01000298.1 GCA_003218615.1 Verrucomicrobiota bacterium | reverse complement strand
ATTGACCCGAAAGCAAAATTCGTCTTTGCGCCGACTGTCGAGGCCGTTCTGGAAGCTATTCCCTTCGACATGTTGGATGCAGAATTCTCGCATCACGACAATTGCTGCACGTTTGAGACGCTCACCAAACGTTTTTCGATCGCTGACAAAGCCGTAACGAAAATCGGCGAAATGATTCACGACGCCGATTTGGACGATGCGAGATTTCAGCGTGTCGAATGTGTGGGAATCGATCGCGTGCTCAAGGGTTGGGCAAAGGAAGGGGTGCCCGATGAGGAGATTCTGCGGCGCGGTTTTGAGTGCTTCGACGCCATCTACGCATTTTTGCAAAAGCGATGAATAAGGCCTCGGCACAACTTGCAGTTGCGGAAAGTGGACACCAAACAAGTCATCCGACCTTTCGCGAAGCCTTCCGCTTTTGGCTCAAACTTGGCTTTGTCTCCTTTGGCGGACCGACCGGCCAGATCGCGATGATGCACACGGAGGTTGTGGAGAAAAAGAAGTGGGTCGGCGAGAGGCATTTTCTCCACGCGCTGAATTTTTGCATGCTCCTGCCCGGGCCGGAAGCACAGCAACTCGCTATTTATATCGGCTGGCTTTTGCACAAGACGCGGGGCGGCATCGTTGCCGGCGCCCTCTTTGTCATTCCATCAATCTTCATTCTCTGGACGCTGAGTTACATCTACGTCGCCTACGGTCACGTTCCCTCGATTGCCGCGATCTTTTACGGACTGAAGCCGGCTGTGCTCGCGATTGTCGCCGCGGCCGTGATTCGCATCGGCAGCAAAGCGCTCAAGAACGCTGTCATGTGGGCAATCGCCATGACGGCGTTCGTGGCGATTTATTTTTTCCGCGTGCCATTTCCATTGATCATCATCGGCGCTGGGATCATTGGACTCACTGGCGGGAAGATTCTGCCGCAATTCTTTCTCGGTTCGCTCGATCATGATGCAAGATCGACATCTTCCGGCGAAGAGGTCTGCCCGACTCCGCGATCTTCATTCATTCGCGTCTTCCAGATCGCCGCGACCTGGATCTTTCTCTGGTGGTTGCCGCTTGCGCTCGCGGGGATCTTTCTTGGAACTCAACATACGATTTTTCGTGAGGGATTATTTTTCAGCAAAGCCGCGCTCGTGACATTCGGCGGCGCTTATGCCGTGCTGCCCTATGTCTCTCAGCTGGCGGTCGAACATTATCAATGGCTCCGTGCCGATCAGATGCTCGATGGACTCGGCCTTGCCGAAACGACGCCCGGTCCGCTCATCATGGTCTTGCAGTTCGCTGGATTCCTCGGCGGTTGGAATCATCCTGGTAACCTGCCGCCGCTTCTCGCCGCAACGCTCGGGGCGCTCATCACTACCTGGACAACATTTGTTCCCTGTTTCCTTTGGGTTTTCATTGGCGCGCCCTACATCGAGAAGTTGCGCGGCGCCAGACAACTGACCGCCGCCCTTTCAACCGTTACTGCTGCCGTCGTGGGCGTTATTTTGAATCTCGCCGTCTGGTTCGGAGTGCACGTCATCTTTCCACCCGGCGGAAATGTCGATTGGTTTGCAATCGTCGTTTGCGCAATCGCATTCGTCGGGATGCTCCGCTGGAAATGGAGCATTATCCCAGTCATCCTCGGCAGTGGAATGCTTGGGCTAATTTACACACTTGCTGGGTTCCGTTAAGAATTGGAACGTTCGACAGCCTGCGGTTCCTGCCGAAATCTTATGCCGGCGGTCTCAGACGAGCGCACTCCGCCTCGTACGCCTCAATCAGCGCTAAAATCTTCGATTGAAACGCATCCTGCGCTGAATAGACCGCGCCAATCGCTTCGGCGAAGTTCTTTTGCTTAAGCTCCTCCTCGATTGTCAAACTGAGCTCAGCGAGCTTTTCGATGTTGCCGCGCGAATGAAACTCCAGCTCCTTAAGCTTGGAGAGGACGGCAAGCGACTTCTCCACTTGTGCTGCGTCTGGTTGTTGATCTGTTTTCGCAGCTTCACCCGTCTTAGGCGAGGCTGGCTTTTCAGCGGCAGTTTGTTCTTCCTTCGCCAATTGCGCTTTCTTACCGGTCTCGGAGGCTGAGGCACCGCCCCTGGCAGAACTCTTGTCCTTATGATGCTTCTCCTGGCTGACTTTCTTGGCGTGCGCGACGTTTCGTGGATCTCCCATCAAATTTAAAGACGGTTCTCAACGCTCTGCCGGCCGTATCTCGCAGTTCCTTTTGATCTGAGTTATGAAGAGAATGAATTGCTCATACGTTAGATGTTGATTGTTTCGGCCCAACCAGCGACCGCGCGAATTCGCCGATGCGACGAACCAAATCCGGAGAGTTGGCCACGTTTTCGATTTCGCGCACGATTGCGCTGCCTACCACGGCGGCGTCTGCAAAGCGCCAGACCGCGCGCACCTGCTCTGCGGTCGAGATACCGAACCCGACTGCAACAGGTAAATCGCTGACTGATCGCACGCGCT
>QHOD01000297.1 GCA_003218615.1 Verrucomicrobiota bacterium | reverse complement strand
GTCACCAGGTACGGTCCACGCTCGGCACCGGAGCCAAGATTCAAAACTTGCGCGTCCCGATAGTTATTAGTGATTGTTCGCATAAATCGGTTCTTGGATTTGGGGCATCACATCATCGCGGGAGCATCATCGTCCGCGCGATGGCGAACGCGAAGGCCGCCACGGCGAAGCAGACAGCGGGCATCCGCACACGGCGTTGTTCAAACTTTCCCGCAGCGTTGGCAAAGAAAAGCACGGCGGCAAACAGGACCGTGTTTGCGAGGTATAGGCCGGAAACATTGCCGGCAGCGCGCGCGTCCTGCATCTTGCGTGCAGCATTGGTTGTGGCTTCGGCCGCTTCGCGTGTCCCCGGCATCTGGTAAAGATTTGGCACGAACGGATGGGGGTCGGCGTTCGGATTTTCAAACGGCTTTTGCGCCAGCCATGCGTCGTAAGCCTTCCGCACATCGGGCGGGAAACGTTCGGCATAAAAGCTCCTTAGTTTTTCGTCGCCCGCCTGCTGCGCCGCGAGCAGTTGCATGAACATGGCGGTGTGGATAGTTGCCGCCTGCATTCCTTGCAAAGTCAGGACGCCGGCGCGGCGTTCCAGCGAGTTGTATTCATTCATCAGCCGATTGCTTTGGCGCGTCCAAGCCGCCGATTGATACGAACACCAGGCCGTGCCGACGGTGGTTAGCGCCATCAACAAGGCTACGACGGGCTCCACCCATCTTTTCCTCGGTGGCTTGTGATCCCGCACAACCTGTAAGTCAGAAGGTTTCTCCATGACGGCGATCTTGAAGCTTTAGTAGTTCCAACCTGACAGAGTATGGCCTTGGGCGCATGGGTTTCAATCAGACCTTGGTCTTACGCCGCAGGCAGATAAGCGCGATGAAAATGGTGATGAGGGACATAACTCAAAAACTCACACCCACAGAAAAAACCCACGTCGGTTTATCCCGGTCGAGATTGAATACGTAAGTTGTGAAATCTATTTTCCTATAGGAGAAACCCACGAGCAATCCGCGCTGGATATCGACGTCGGTCTGGTAAGCCCGCGTTCGCTGGCCCACGAGACCAAATCGAAACCAATCCACCGGTGAAATGCTCAACTCAGACCAGCTGTAAAAGAAGCTTCCCTCCGACGTGCCTACGTCGAAGACGAACTCGCCTTCGCTGGAAAGCTCGAACTTCCAATAAGTAAGCGAAAACTTGTAGCCGGGCGCGATGCCAGTCGTATTGCCAAATACGCCCCCCAGCATCGGCGTGAATTCCCACCCCAGTTTTTCGCCGCCGCTGAAATTGTAGCCGACCCACGCTGATCCCGTTTCGAGGTTCTCGTAGTCGTAGCGAGTTTCGAGATGCAGCCAGCCGCGGTCCGCGGTCAAGGTAGGCTGCACATATTCCTGGTCGTTAGGCACGATATAAGTGGAGACCGAAGCCGAGAAGGACCAGGCTTTCTCGTCCACTTCTTTACTGAGCGCGGGCGGCGTGCTTGTCGCTTGGGAATCGGGCGCATTCGTCGTCGCACCGGCCAGCGCGTTGCCGTCCGCAAGGACCACGACGAGCGCAAGGACAGCTAATGCGCGCATGATTCTCATCCTCCTAGCGCGATGGTTAGGCCGACGAGAACCAAACCTAAGACAACCATCGAAATACCCAGCAGCCACGGGTGACGCCCGGTTATGCGTCCGAAGAGGTAACCCGTCAGAAACAACATCACGATAGCGACAGTATTAGAGACGCGCAGAGCCAACCCGGCGTTACGCATGAAAATGAACGGAATTACCACCGGAAACGTGGACAGAAATACCAGGAGAAAAACGCCGAGCGCGCCCAGCCAATCTTCTTTACCCAGCCGTGCTTTCCCGGGTGGCTCGGGTAGTTGCTGCAAACGTCGGTGCATCGATTCGAGTTCGGCCGGCTGCAGGATTCCCGCGACCACCGACGGCAACACGTCAGCGATGAGGCGCTGCGCTTTTTTTGGATCGGTGGCTTTGCGCACGGCGTGAAACATGAGCAGTCCCCGCCCCCTGTCCGCCAGACAGCCCATCATATATAGTACCCCGTCAATGATTCCCCACGCCAGATTGCATCCCAGCGCACCAATGAGCATCGTGCGGATGTTCTCGCGGCCCGCCTCGGCCACACTGAGGGAGCCGGTAAAAGTTAGGACCATGATTAGTCCGAAGAGAACTTCAGAGACTCGGTCAATCGGTTCCAGGACGCGCCTCGAGGATCGAGTAAAGAAGCCTTCAGGCATGGGTGCAGCGGGTTGGTTCCTATGAGGTTTTCGCTCCGAAACGTTTGCCGAACAGTTTGTTGACTACGGCGAAAAAGAGACCGGCCGAAAGGCCGCACATGAGAATGCCCGTCAAACCCTCGATCGGTGCGAGCATTCGCCATGAATTCGGCAACAAAAGATCGCCGTAACCAATGGTGCAATAAGTGACGCCGGAAAAGTATACCGCGGAACTGAAAGTGGGCAGGCATCCCGCCTCAAAATAGAACAAACCCCAGACCATAATTTCCACCGCATGAATCAAGATGAGTGCCCACGCCATGCGAATG
>QHOD01000056.1 GCA_003218615.1 Verrucomicrobiota bacterium | reverse complement strand
CTCTACGTGCGGAACGAGAAAGATAAAGGCCCACCTCGGGAGAAAACGGCTGAAACAGGTGCGGCCGCAGTTCAATCGACGGGTCCCAACGCGCCGGGTAATGCCCCGCTAAATTTCATTGTTGGCAACGAGCATGTCGAAGTCTCAGCCAGGATCGAGATGCTGAGATTTACCTTTTAGCCACGAATGGACAAGCTAAATGACGAAATCCGAATGACGCCGCTGAAGT
>QHOD01000055.1 GCA_003218615.1 Verrucomicrobiota bacterium | reverse complement strand
GCAGCCTGGCACATTCCGTCACAAACCTGCGTCTCCGCCGGGCAAGGCCGTCGATCTCACTCACGCCGCAGAAAAACTCCAGCAATCGCCACAATGGACTTTCAGCGGTCGCTCAGGACTTTTCGTTCCGGAGAAGTATTTCATTGGAGCCGATGGCCTCCCGGCGACATTAAAGACCTCGCAGGTGCATCCGCCTGTGCCAAATGAGTGGCTCGAGGAATATGGTTTGCCCATCGCCGACGCCGATGTTCTCGATCAGGATCCCGACCGCGATGGCTTCACCAATCTCGACGAATGGCAGGGCCACACGAATCCAACCGACCAAAATTCGCATCCTGATTACGTGACAAAGCTCACGGTGGCGTCGGCTTCAATGGAACCGTTTCATTTCATGTTTTCATCGCGGACAGAAGATACGTTCGGAATTAACACAATCGATTACACCCAGCCAACGCAGTTCTTAACGGTGGGAGATACGATTGGCGGAACCCGGTTCAAGATCATCAAGTTCACCCCAAAAAGTGAGCTAAATCAGTACGGCACCAGCCTCGATGTTTCGGAATTGCTTCTTGAGCATGAGGACACTAAAGAACAGCTCACGCTGGTAAAAGAAAAAGTCGCAACTTCGCCGCAATCGGTTGTGACTTTTACATACTCGTGGCCGGCCGGTAAGTCCCCCCAACAGTTCCAGGTGCGAAAAGATCAAGAATTTTCATTGAAACCGAATGAGGAAATCAAATATAAGCTGATCGATGTGCAGCCGGCCAAGGCCGTGATCGTGAATACACAAAAACCAAATGAGCCGATCGAGATCGGTTTCGGTGCACCGTGAGAATCTTAACGACGAATGAACACGAATAGATACGAATTGCAGCAACAACCACGGATTGCACGGATATCACGGATAGGCTGTTGCCCCGAAACATTTCGCGGATTCTCCACCGATCACTGATGATCGATCACTAATCACTTCGCACTACACAATCCGTATCATGCAGCGGCTAGGCTTCCCCTTAATTGGTCTAATTGTTTTTGGCGGCGTGGCACTGGGGCTTGGCGCGCTAGCCTCGGCTAGCAATTTGCCGGAGCAAAAGATCATTTCTCACGCTTCATTACGACCCAGTGCCGCGACGCACGAGACGCGGGCGGGGTCGCAGGCAGGGCTGCAAGGAGTGATCGAGTTTCCGAGTGCGAATGAGGTTACCCCGCGTATTGAAACTGATTCGTCGGCGCCGCCGACACGGAGCAGCTTCATGGCGACTTGGGGCAGCGTAAGCGGCGCGAAAGGTTATTTCCTGGATGTGTCCACGAGCAACTCGTTCAGCAGTTACGTGGGCGGCTACCACGGCTTGAACGTGGGCAATGTCAATGGCCGAGCTGTAGCCGGATTGAAGCCAGAGACGACCTACTATTATCGGGTGCGTCCCTACACTGCCGCCGGTTCGGGCGGGTACTCGAATGTCACCACGGCTACGACACAGGCTGCCACTGGGCTGATCATTAATCCAACATTCGACAGCTCGATCATCAATGATCCAAACTCCGCGGCCATTCAGGCCATGATTAACCGCGCTATCGCGATTTACGAGTCGCTGTTTGGCGATCCGATCACGATCCAGATTCTTTTCCGCTACTCGACTACTGCTCCAGACGGCGAGCTTTTGCCGCCAGACGTTCTCGCACAAAGTTTTTCGGTTGGTTACACTGTACCGTGGAACGATTTCATCAGCGCCTTGAGAGCAGCCGCAACAACCAGCAACGACAACACAGCGAATGCCAGTCTGCCAGGGAGCCCGTTATCTACAAACATCGTGCCCTCTAGTGGGAACGGGCGAGCGGTGGGATTGGACACACCGCCGGCCATGTTCCCAGACGGCCACGTTGGACAGGGCGGACCGTATGACGGAATCGTAACGCTTAATTCCGCGCAACCGTTCCAGTTCACCCGGCCTCCCAGCAGCGACAGCTTCGACGCGCAAAGGGGGGCTGAGCATGAGATGGATGAGATCATGGGTTTTGGATCGCACCTGAACCTTCCCAAACCACCGAGTCCGTGTCCATCGTATGAAGCGGAGTCGCCCAACAACACGCTGGCGGGAGGCGCCGTGGTTCAAACCTGCCCGACGTGCTCCGGTGGATTTAAGGTAGGCTTCGTGGGCAACAACTCTGGTACCCTCAAGTTCAATGGTGTTACTGCTAACGCAACGGACCGTTACACCGTGACGATCTACTACACCAACGGAGATGCGGAGCGCCGCGCCCTTCTGAGCGTGAACGGCACTCAAGGAACGCCCGTAAGCTTTTCGTCCACTGGCTCGTTTCAGACCGTCGGCTCAGTCCAGACGACGATCACTTTGATCGCTGGCAGCAACAACACGCTTACGTTCTACAATCCGATCGCTCGTAACTGGGCTCCGGATTTCGATCGGATTGTGGTGAGCTGCGGTATCAAACCAGCCACCAATCTCCGCCCGCAAGACTTGTTTAGCTGGTCGTCTCCTGGCGTCAGAAATCTCACTTTGAACGGCTCACGTTATTTCTCGATCGATAGCGGCAGCACCAATATCGTTGGTTTCAATCAGACTCCGCCCGGCGATTTTGGTGATTGGTTGAGCGAGGCGTGCCCGCAAACGCATCCGTATGTGCAGAACGCATTCGCTTGTCCTGGCCAATTTTCCGATATCTCCGCGCCCGAAGGGATCAACCTCGATGTCATTGGTTACGATTTAGCGGCAACCGCGCTTCCGGTCGTGACAACTAACCCGGCAACGAGCGTCGCAAGTTTTTCTGCTACACTCAATGGCTCTCTAAATCCAGATGGCTCCGCCACGACAGTCAATTTTCAGTATGGGTTGACGACCAGCTACGGCTCTACTACCCCGGTGCAGACTCAGACTGGGAATACCTTGCGGCCGATCAGCGCCAACATCAGCGGCTTACTCGCGAGTCACATTTACCATTTCCGAATCGTAGCCACTAACAGTTTCGGCACCACGTTTGGTAGCGACATGACCTTTACCACGCTTAGCGCGACCGGGCCTCCCGTCGTGACAACTAATTCGGCAACGTTTATCGCAAGTTTTTCGGCCACGCTCAATGCGTTACTCGATCCGCATGGGTTGGCCACGAGTGTTCACTTCCAGTACGGCCCAACTACCAGCTATGGATTCACCACCGCCCCACAGAGTCAGAGTGGCAACACGTACCTAAATGTCAGTGCCAACATCAGTAGCTTGACTGCAAGCACGACTTATCACTTTCGAGTTGTGGCCAGCAACAGCGCCGGCACCAGCCTGGGCAGCGACAGGACGTTTACCACGCTTACCGCAACCGGGCCGCCGGTCGTCACAACCAACCCGGCGACCAACGTGAGTAGTTCTTTGGCGACACTCAATGGCTCACTCGATCCGCATGGGCTGACCACAAGCGTTAATTTCCAATATGGCACTACAACCAGCTATGGACACACCACGACGATGCAGAGTCAGACTGGAAACACGTACCGGAACATCACTGGCAACATCAGCGGCTTAACTACGCACACTGCTTATCATTTCCGAATCGTAGCGACCAACAGCGGCGGCACCAGGTACGGCAGCGACAGGACCTTTACCACGCCTTAGTGCCAACTGTCGTCCCGAACGCTTTCGGGGATTCTCCACCGATCACTGATTGCCGATCACTGATCACTTCGGACTTACCTGATCCGCGGTTTTCGGCAGAGCCTCTTCGAGACCTTTGCGTCCTCTGATGAAAAAGATTGTTTCGGCGGAGGCGCCCAAACTTCTACGCGAGGGCGTCCGCTCCCGAATCCGTGTCATCCGTGGTTCTTCTTCTCTTGCAGAATTTGTGGTGACAACAAGCCTCCGAAAAAATCGTAAGAATTTTGCTTGAACTCGAACGAGCAAATCAAATACAAGCTGGTGGATGTGCAGCCGGCCAAGGCCGTGACCGTGAATACACAAAAACCAAATGAGCCGATCGAGATCGGCTTCGGTGCACCATAAATCTGCTTATGAAAACAAATCCGCCTCGTAGCGAAAATGCAGTTGTAGTGGCGCGTGTCCTCACGCGCAGATCGGGTTTTGCGGCTGAGGACAGACCGCCTCTACACCGCTCCGTGCTGGCGAAATCATACTTCGTAGCCGCCGTATCGTTGTCGATCTTTGGCACGACCAACCTTGCCCAGAATGTGGATAACGTCGCGCAGCGTGAAATTCAGCGCCGCCAAAGCGCCATACCGCAAGGCGAAGCGGCCCTGGCCCAGGGCAAAGCTGCGATGAAGGCGAAAAATTATTCGCTCGCGCACGAAGAATTTAAGACCGCCGTCAGGTACTTGCCTGACGCCGTGGTCTCGGGAAAAGCGCACGACGAAGCCGTCGAGGGGTTTTGCAAGAGCGGAGTCATTTTGGCCGAAGCGCGCATCGCGCAAGCCGATTACGTCGGCGCGGAGGCGATCCTGAGCGAGATCCTGAGCGATCGCTACGACCCAAATTGTCGTCCGGCACGGGAGCTGATGGCTCACTTGCACCAGCCCGGTTACTTCAACAAGACGATGGGCCCGAAGTTTATTGCGAAGGTCGAAGAAGTGAAGCAATTGCTCACCGACGCGGATGGCTATTACCAGTCCGGCCGCTACGATCTTGCCTTCAAGAAATACGAGCAGGTCCTCAATCTTGATCCGTACAACGTGGCGGCGCGACGCGGCGAAGAAAAAATCAACAACACCAAATACAGATATGGCGAGGAAGCATATAACGAGACGCGGTCGCGCCAGCTTTGGCAGGTAGAAAAAGGCTGGGAGGAACCGGTCCACCAATATGGCCAGACCGTTAGCCCGATCGCTGATGCTTTTGCCAGAGACGCTAGCGGCACCGCACGCATCACGTCCAAACTAAACACGATCATTATTCCGCACATTGAGTTTCGCGACGCGAGCATTCGCGAGGCAATTGATTTTCTCCGGCAACAAGCCGCTGCGAACGATCCGACCCCGGAAGGGAAAAGAGGCGTCGATATAGTCTTGCGTTTGGCGCCGCTTGGTCAGATTGCTCCTCCATCGACACCGGTTGAACCCGCGGCTTCGCCGGTCGCAGCTGCTCCTGGAGGGGCGGCTGCACCTGGGGCTGCTACGCCCGTGCCCGCGCGTCCCATCGTCGCCCCCGCAGTGGTCGCGGCGTCGGCTATCGCTCCCGAGAATGCGCGCATCACAATTACGCTCAATCAAATCCCGCTCGGCGAAGCGCTCCGCTACATTGCCAGTCAGGCAGGTTTGAAAGTGAAGGTCGAGCCCTACGCGGTATCGATCATTCCCATTACTGAGCAGAGCAACGATTTAATCACGAAAGAATATCGTGTTCCACCGGGCTTCATTAGCACCGCACTAAATGTTAGTCCTTCTGCATTGTCGCAAGGGGCCTACAAAACCGCGCCTGGCGCCGCTGGCACTGGCACCGCCAAAGACACGGAGGAATCAACCGGCGGGCATCAACTCGTCAATCGCGAGACCGCGAAGGAATTTCTGGAAGCTCAGGGGGTCCCATTTCCGCCCGGCGCGAGCGCAAATTTTCTTCCTCAAAGCAGCCGGCTGATCGTTCGGAACACACAGGACAATATGGATCTGGTCGATGCTTTGGTTGAACAGGCAAACATCGCCGGCCCGAAACAAGTCGAAATTGAGTCGAAGTTTGTCGAGATCACACAGAACAATCTCAAGGAGCTTGGCTTTGATTGGCTTCTTGGCCCCTTCAAGGTGGGCAATCAGGGCGCCTTTGGATCCGGCGGAACCTCGGGGACTGGAACGCCTGTGGTTGGGGCTAATTTTCCCTTCGTCGATCCTGTTACTGGAAACCCCATTGGTCAGAATCCGGTCACCGCTGGTAATCGCAGCGGCAACGTCGCCATTAGCGCGAATGCGCTCGACGCACTGTTGTTTCCGTCATTGGGCTCCAGCGCCATCGCGCCGGGAATTTTTGGCCTGGCTGGTGTTTTTACCGACCCTCAATTCCAGGTCGTGATTCGCGCGCTCAATCAGAAAAAAGGTGTTGATCTTCTTTCCGCGCCCAAAGTGACAACCAAGAGCGGTCAGCGCGCGGTCATCGAAATTGTCAGAGAATTTCGTTATCCCACGACCTTCACGCCGCCACAAGTTCCGAGCATCAGTGGAGGATCAGGTGCAAACAACACCGTTGCAATTTCTGTTGTGACACCGACTACGCCTCAGACCTTTGAAACTCGGAATACCGGCGTCACTTTGGAAGTTGAACCAGTAGTGGGACCAGACGGTGTCACCATCGACTTGAACTTGGTGCCCCAGGTCGTCGAGTTTGAGGGCTTCATCAATTACGGGAGTCCAATCTTTGGAATAAATCCGAACGCCGCGGCGGCACTAACCGGAGGGGGCCAGGTTCTCCTGACCAACAACGTAATTAATCAGCCGATTTTTAGCACACGCAAAGTGACGACGAGTGTGAGCGTATGGGATGGGCAGACGGTGGTGCTTGGAGGGTTGATGCGCGAAGACGTTCAGAAGACGGAGGATAAGACACCACTTATCGGCGACATTCCTTTGGTGGGACGTCTCTTCAGGACCAATGTCGAGCAACACATCAAGCGCAATCTGGTTATCTTTGTGACCGCGCGTCTCGTCACCCCCGCGGGCCAGCCGCTTAATCCAACCGAAGAAGAAGAGGAGGGCCTGCTGCAACCTCCAGTTTTGCCGGAGACACCTGCATACAAGAAGTAGCCCCTTTCACCACAGAGAGCACAGAGATCACGAAGTTTTTTGGACGGAATGCACAGAATTTTTGAGAACCCTTTTGTCGATTTTGTAAATTCTGTCCGAACCCTCTGTGTCCTCCGTGTTCTTCGTGGTTAATTGAAATTCGATGCGCGAATTACTGATACTTCTATTGATCGGTGCTGTCGGCTATTTGGCGTACGACGATTACTACAAGCAACGCCCCGCTTTAGAGCAAGCACAGCAGCAGATTCAACAGTTGACGACACCGAGTAATCAGGTTCGGCAAAATTCGGTCCGTCCACGTGTCTGGGCACCGACCAACTCGCCCGTGCCGACGTGGTTTCAAAAACACTTGGATGAAGCCCCGCTCACGGAAGCGCCGGGTCGCCATCAGCGTCAGGGCGAACAACCAGGCACCCCACGGCCGTAAACGCACTTAGTTCTTCTACAAACTGGTGTCGAAATTCCTTTTCGCGCAATTGTAGGGCGTCTGTGTCAGACGCCTCCCTGGAATGTTTTCGATTGGCGTTTCACAGAAACGCCCTACAAATTAAATCGATTTCTGAAACTGCTTCTAGTACACAGAAACTTGTGAAGAAGTCCTTTTACATTCTGTTCGCGCTCATTTCCGCTTCGCTTCTTTTCGCTGCGATCTCTCCAACTTTCGCAGGAGGTAAAAAAAAGAAGGCGACACCGGCGCCGGAATATCATCCGCCGGTTATTTCAAGTGTAACGGGAAACTCGATCACGGTGACTGGAGAGAAAACGACGCGAACATTCATCGTTACACAGTTCACAGAAATTAACGTGAATGGACAAAGAGGAACTATTGCCGATCTAAAGCCTGGAATGGCAGTGAGCGTCACGATTGGAGTCGACCCGACGCGGGCCGGCCGAATCGTAGCGACCGGCGCACCCGAGGGCGGAAAGCAAAAAAAGAAATGAAGCTCTCGTCAACGAGCCGATCTCGTTGACCAAGCGTTCATAGCCATTCTCGCTCTGAGACAACATCAGGCAACGTTCGGGAGACGTGCGTTTGCGTGGCTTATAAGCGATCTTCACAGAGAGATATCCGGCTCCAGCCCCGCGGCCGTCCCCTCGGCAAAAATTCTTTTCTTGACGAACTCCCTCTTTGCTGCGATTGCTTGTCCCGCAAATCTTACTACCTATGAAGAAAAATAACATCACCGCATTTACCCTCATCGAATTGCTGGTCGTGATCTCGATCATCGCCATCCTGGCCAGCATCGCGCTGCCCGCGTTCGTCTCCGTCCAAACAAAAGGTTCGCAAACGAAGGCATTGTCGAACGGAAAACAGATCGCATTGGCAATGAGACTTTACGGCAGCGACCACGACGGCATCTATCCGAGTTACGTAGTTGATGCGAATGGCGTTGCCACTACGACTCCGCCAACGAATGTCGCATCTTCGAATGATGCGTTTTGCCAGCTTTTCCCTACTTACCTAAAGACCGAATCGATTTTCTACGTCGCTAAATCAGCATGGTGCCCCGCAGCTCCTGACGAGAAAATGGATGCTACTCTGCTCGTGCCGTCTGTCAGTACTCTCGCAACGGGTGAAAACGAATGGGCCCTCGTGCTTGGTCTCAACGACACCTTTAATCCTTCTGTGCCGTTGATCGCAGACGGATTCATAACAGGCGGAGAATCAAGTCACACATACACAAAAGATCAGAGCCTGAAAGGCGGTGTCTGGAAAGGTGCGCAAGCCATCGTGGTTCGCGCAGACGGCAGTAGTGGCGCTTTACAAAAAGTGGACGCGACGACGCTTACGGTTATTGGACCGAACGGCAGTGCCGCTGGGACTCAAGGCGACATTTTCACCACGGCCAACGGCGCCAATGGCTGGCTCGGGATTACGAACGTCGTAGCAAACCCCAAGTAATTCAAACGCACCCAAGAAGCAGATTTCTAAAACGCCCTGTCTGAAAACGCGGACAGGGCGTTTTTCTTTGCTTGGATGTTGCCAATGTGCGAGGGGCCTTAGTGCCCCGATTGCTTTCGCCGCCAACCAATCGCGCGCGGTTGTGGCGCGGGTTTCGAATAATGAATAAACCGCGAGGCGCACAAGTCCAACGCCTCAAACTGTCTAATTGATATGAAAAAAATACTCTTAGCGTTAACGGCGTTCGCTTTTCT
>QHOD01000296.1 GCA_003218615.1 Verrucomicrobiota bacterium | reverse complement strand
TGTGTGATGCCGCCAACTCATTCGCGATTCGATCGGCCTCACCCTTCAATTCTGCCTCGGCGGCTTTGGAACTTTGCTTTTCCCATGCACGAATCTCGAGCTCCAGTTTTTCGAGATGTGCGGCCCGAGCATCGACCTGTTTAAGCATTTCAGATGTGTCGGCTTTACTTTCAAAAGTGGGTAACGTCGCAATGTCAGGTTTTTTGCGCGCCAACTCTTCAAACTTCCCTTGTTGACGCGCAGCTTCCTTTTCTGCCCAAGCGTGCGCTGCGTCGCCCGCAATCGCTTCGATACGCCTGGTTCCCGCCGCAATCGCTTCTTCCCTCACGATCCGGAACGGCCCGATTTCATTTGTCGATCTTACGTGAGTGCCGCCGCAGAGCTCCATGGAGTAACCGTTGAGCGCATGCGCCGTGCCGCCGATTTGCAAGACGCGCACGGTGTCGCCGTATTTTTCGCCGAAAAATTGGACGATGTCTTTTCTCTGCTTCGCTTCGGCGTACGGAATTTCACTCCACGAAACCGTCGCGTTCTCCGCGATTTTCTCGTTTACCAATTTTTCCACGTCCCGCTTTTGCTGCGGCGTCAGCGGTGCACTTGAAAAATCGAACGTCAGTTTGTCCGGGCCGACGTAGCTCCCTTTTTGCGACGCATCACGCGAGACAACTTCATGCAATGCCCAGTGCAACAGATGTGTCACGGTATGATGCCCCTCGATCAGCTTGCGTCGATCAGCATCCACTGAGATGCGCACCGCCTCGCCCGGCTCGGGCGCGCGGCCTTCCATGAGCTTCGCACGATGAACAAAAACGTCGCCACGCTTCTGTGTGTCGATCACGCGCAACTGACCAACTTCCGTGCGGTCATGTCCCGGAACATGCAACAATCCGCGATCGCCGACCTGTCCGCCCATCTCGGCGTAAAACGGCGTTTGATCGAGAACGATATTTATCTCTTTGGATTCCTTGCTCGGCAAAACGGTTTCGACAACTGACTCCGTTTCCAAAAAGTCGTATCCGAGAAACTTCGTCGGCTCGACTGTTAACTCTCCTTCTTCGACGCTGATCTTCTCTTTCTTCTGAGCTCTGCGGGCCCGTTCCCGCTGCTGCTCCATCAATTTTTCGAAACCCGCAACATCGACAGTCAGCCCGCGCTCGCGCGCCATTAGTTCAGTAAGGTCAAGTGGGAAGCCATATGTGTCATAGAGTTTGAACGCTGCACTTCCTGGGAACTGTGGAATTGGAACGTTGAACTTTTTGAAAAAAGTCGCGAAATCGCCATCTGCCTGAATTGTGTAGTAGGGATCCGAGTCAGGTCCGATGCGTCCGTAGTTCATGCCCCTGTAGATGACGTCATAACGAATCGGTTGCGATGACGTGTAAAGCATCAATTGCTCGCCAAGGGTCTCCACGAGGGACGCATAGAACTGCTCGATTCCTTTATCGAGCGTCTTATTAAACGCTTCTTCCTCGCGTTCGATCGTCTCTTTGATCTGCTTCTCCTTCGCGCGGACTTCGGGAAAGACGTCGCCCATCGTCTTCGCAACAACATCGACAAGTTCGAAGAGGAACGATTCGTGGAAGCCGAGCGTGCGGCCGTAACGCACCGCGCGACGCAAAATGCGTCGCAAGACATAGCCGCGGCCTTCATTTGAGGGAACGATTCCGTCAGCAATCGCAAATGAAAGCGCGCGAATGTGATCGGCGATAACGCGGAATGCGACGTCGATCTTTTCTTGCTCGGTCTCTTTTTGTAGGGCGGCTGTGTCAGCCGCCATTGGCGCCTCACCGAGACGCCCTACAGCCGGAAGAGTCGACTGATATTTCTTTCCGCTCAGTTTTTCCAGCTCGTCGAAAATCGGACGAAAGATGTCGGTCTCGTAATTCGAAACCGTACGGGAAAAATTGGTGAGATTTTTCGTGCCCTGAATGATCGCCGTAACGCGCTCGAAACCCATTCCGGTGTCGACGTGACGTTGCGGCAACGACGTAAACGTAGCGTCCGGATTAGCGTTGAACTGGATGAAAACCAGATTCCAAATCTCGATGCAGCGAGCGTCTTCCGCATTCACGAGTTTCCCGCGCGTGTCTCCGTCTGGCGTAAGATCGACATGTACTTCTGAGCATGGCCCACACGGGCCGGTGTCGCCCATCATCCAGAAATTGTCGGCTTTGCCACCGGTGCGAACGTGAATCGCTGGGTCGAGATCGGCTTCGCGAAACAATCTCGCCCAATGATCGTGCGCTTCCTGATCGAACTCGCTCGGTTCGCCCGGACCAGGTTTGTAAACGGTCGCGTAAAGCCGTTGCGCCGGAAATTTCCAGCGATCAACCACGAGATCCCAAGCCCACTCGATCGCTTCCTTCTTGAAATAATCGCCGAAGCTCCAGTTGCCGAGCATCTCGAAAAAAGTGTGGTGATACGTGTCGAGCCCGACATCTTCAAGGTCGTTATGCTTCCCGCCGGCTCGAATGCACTTCTGTGTGTCGGCCACGCGCGGCGGATTCCATTGCGGCTTTTGTTGTCCGAGAAAGATCGGCACGAACTGGTTCATGCCGGCGTTCGTGAAAAGCAGATTCGGCGCGTCGGGCAGCAGGGATGAAGATGGCACAATGGTGTGCTGTTTCTCGCGAAAGAAATCGAGAAACGATTGGCGGATTTCGGCCGAGGTCATGGTGTCGATCTAACGATCAAATTGCCGGAGAGGTCGAAGATTTCCAAATGGAAATCTTGACCGGCGGCTGGCATGTTGCCGTTGGCACAATCATGAACCCGATCCAAGGAGAGCAGCTTCTCACCCAACTCAACTGGCGTTATGCCACGAAGCAATTCGATCC
>QHOD01000295.1 GCA_003218615.1 Verrucomicrobiota bacterium | reverse complement strand
AAGCTCCTCGTTTACGATCAGCCTCACGCTCCAGTCCTTTCCGGTGATTTCGTGCAGCAGTGATTCGAGAAATTTGCGATTAGCTTGGGTCCCCAGAAATTCCATCGTTGCTTTGTCGTCAGGCGAAAAGCCAAGTTGAAAATTGCGGCCTTCGATTCCAAGGACGTGAGCTGCTGCTGCCGAGCTTCGCAGAAAAGCTTTTTGCGAAGGAATCTTCGCGGTGAGCAGCTCCCACAGTCGTGCAGGATCGACATCGGCGTTCGGCTCCGCCTTATATTTTGGAGGTGACTCCGTCACACGGGCGCTGTCAGGCTTGTCGTAGCCGGCATCGCCGCTGCCGACTACAGCCTTGCCGTCGCCAAGTTCGCCAAGTTTTTCGATCACTTCATCCAGAGTGGCTTGCCCGAGGCTCTGGATGGCTTTGATGATCGCGACTTCGAAATGCAGCTTTTTGTTCGGCACCCATTTCATCCGGCTTTCGGCGGCAGCGAATTGGTCGATCAACTCGAGCAAACGATCGGTCGCGATCAATTCCGCATGTGTAGCGAGGGATTTTTGTACGTCCGGATCGACATCTTCCTTCAGCGCATCAGGCTTGGCCTTGAAAACGAGCAGGTCACGCAGATACGCGATCAAGTCCGACATCAGACGCATCATGTCCTTGCCGCTTTCAGACTGTTGGTAGAGGAGGTCGAGTGCGCCGGGCGTTTCACCACGCAGAATCTGTCCGGTGAGATCGGCCACGGTTTGTTCGCTCGTGAATCCGAACACGTTGAGCACGTCATTCTCCCCGATCTTTTCTCCGCAGAAAGCGACGAGCTGATCGAGCATCGATTCCGCATCGCGCAGGCCGCCCTCGGCGCCGCGCGCGATTGCATGCGCAGCCGCAGGCTCCAACGTGATTTTTTCTTTTCCGGCAATGAATTGGAGATGCTGCGCAATCAGATTTGCCGGGATACGATGGAGATCGAACCGCTGACAGCGGCTCAGGATCGTCGGCAAAACTTTCTGCGGTTCAGTGGTCGCGAAAATAAATTTCACGTGCGGCGGTGGCTCCTCGAGTGTCTTCAAAAGCGCATTAAACGCTGCCTGAGACAGCATGTGCACTTCGTCGATCAGATAAATTTTGTACCGGCCCTTGGCCGGCGCGTAGCGAACGTTATCCCGCAATTGGCGCACATCTTCGACACTGTTGTTGCTGGCGCCGTCGATCTCGATCACGTCGAGGCTGTTGCCCGCGGCGATCTCACGGCAGTTATCGCAAACGCCGCAGGGCGTAACGGTCGGTCCTTTGACACAATTGAGCGACTTCGCCAGAATACGCGCAGTCGAGGTTTTGCCGACCCCGCGCGGCCCAACAAAAAGATACGCGTGCGCGAGTCGATTCTGCTCGACCGCGTTTTTCAACGTGCGCGAGACATGCGTCTGCCCGACCAGATCGTCGAAAGTCTGGGGTCGATATTTTCTGGCGAAGACTTCGTAGCTCACGCATTTAATCTAAATGCGTTGCTTCATTCCCGAAAATAGAAAAGCATTGCCTCGGCTAAATTTCGCGATGTTTACAAGGTCGACATCCACTCTCTTGCTCTTACTCTTGCTCTCGCTCGATTCTCATGCCCGCGAGCCGCAAAAATCCTCTCCGGTAGGATCGACAAAGAAAACTGCAGCTGTTCGCGCGCGTGATTTTGGCATTCCGTTTGAAGGAGCGCCCGGGAAATTCAACGCGATTACCGATGTCGCTGGCGTCGAGGTTGGTTACACCACACTGATCAGCGGCGAGGGCAAACTTGATGTCGGCAAAGGCCCGGTGCGCACGGGCGTCACCGCGATCCTGCCGCGCGGGCACGCTTCGCTCAATGACCCGGTTTACGCCGGCTTCTTTAGCTTGAATGGCAACGGCGAGATGACCGGCACGGCATGGGTAGAAGAAAGCGGGTTTCTCGAAGGACCGATCATCATCACGAATACGCACAGCGTCGGCGTCGCGCGGGATGCTGTGATTGCCTGGCGGATTCAACATGGCGCTGCCGATAAGACCGGTTACTGGTGGAGCCTGCCCGTGGTCGCCGAGACTTGGGACGGCTGGCTCAATGACATCAATGGCTTTCACGTTAAGCCAGAGGACGTCTCTCACGCGCTCGACTCCGCACATGACGGCGCAATCGAAGAGGGGAGCGTTGGCGGCGGAACCGGAATGATCTGCTACGAGTTCAAGGGAGGAAACGGAACCGCCTCACGTAAGATCGACATCCGTGCTTCGAAAGACGC
>QHOD01000054.1 GCA_003218615.1 Verrucomicrobiota bacterium | reverse complement strand
CACCGAACAATCGGCGTGCAAAATAGAACAAGAGCAGACTTGTGCCCGCAGCGAGTATCGGACTAAAAAAGCGCACACCAAATTCGTTTGCGCCGAAAATCGAAGTGCTGGCGCGTATGACAAAAGCGATTCCTGGCCCTTTGCTGAAGTAGGCCGGCGCCAGGCGCTCCGACCACATCCAGTAATGCGCCTCGTCGAATTCGAGATCGGTTGTCGCCAACATCGACAATCGAATCGCCGTTAGCGCGATGATGAAAAACCAGACCGCGCGCGTCGTGCTCATAGAGAGGCTTGCGCCGCGCCTGGCGATCGCGCTCTGCCTTTCGGATCAGTAGTCAAGCTCGGATGCCGTGCGTAAACGTTCGGCGCCCATTTTCGGGCCGCTGTTCTCCAAATCAATTCAAACAAGCCGAGCAAGAGTAATGCTTCGCCGGCGGCGAGAAATAGCGTGGCAATGACGTCGCTGGGCCAATGCGCGCCGAGATAAATTCGCGAGTAACCGACAGCTGCGGTCACCATCCAGTAGAGCCAGCCACGCCGCCGATAGAACAGCGTGCAATATACGGCAATCACCGTGTTGTTCGTCATGTGTCCCGATGGAAATGAGGGCCCTGAACGATTGCGATCGGATTGACCGGAAAAACGGATCGTCGGCTTCTTGGACAAGCTCATCAATTTGGGATGTGTTCTCTGCAGTTCGACCATCCGAACGCTTTCCACTTGTTTGGGCCGATGACGATCAACGACTGACTTTATTACACCGGTGAACAGTTCCGCGATCACCAAAGACAAGACCAAACATATAACGAACGCGCGCGCTCTAAATCCGCCAAAAAGGAGCATGCTCAGACCGATTGCGATGAACAGCGGTTTCCAAATCTCGCTGTTGCTGACTGCGGCCATGAACAAGTCCAGCGATGGATTCGTCCATTGCTCGTTGATGAGATGAAAGAGAGTTTGATCCAAGTGTTAAGCTTTAAGTGTTATGCTTTAAGTAATCGCACACTTTGGGGCACGACTTAAAACTGAAAACTTAAAGCTTCTTTCTCATGCGAAAAATACTCGCAATCTATTTCGGACTCACATTGTCGATCTTCGGCCAGCCCGCGCCTTCAGCGAAGGACATTCTTGACTCGGTTCGCATGATTGAGACTCAACAGCAAATCGATCTGCAGGGTCAGCTTCGCGAAAACGATATCGTTGTCCCATTTCGCCTGACGCAAAATGGCCCGCTGATTCGCTATTCCTTCACCAATCCCGACGAGGCTTTGCAATTGCGCCTCGGGGAAAAAAGCTCGCGTCTTGATCTGGTCACCGGCGCCGGAACGGAGAAATTTGCGGCTTCGAAGCTCAAGCAAAAAATCCGCGGTACCGGCGTTACTTATGAAGATCTTGCGTTCAAATTTTTGTACTGGCCGGCCGCGCGCGTTGTGGGCGAAGAAAATGTCCGCACGCGCAATTGCTGGAAATTGCAACTGCGCGCCCCTTCGCGCGAGTCGCAGTATTCCAATGTCCTGTTGTGGGTCGACAAGGCGAGTGGCGCGCTGATGCGGATGGAGGGATACGACTGGAACGCGCAGCTTGCAAAACGGTTTGAAGTGGTCTCCGCCCAAAAGATCGACAACCGCTGGTTCCTGAAGCAAATGCGCATCGAAGAATTCCAGCCTGGCACCAATCACGTGCAATCGCGCACTTATCTGGAGATTAAGAAATAACGTGGCACAGCCATCCTGTAGGGAGAGCAGGCATCTCGCCCCGCACAGTAAACGACCGGGCGAGACGCCCCGCCGCCCCAACAGCTGGAAGCCTCTGTTACTCGTCCCGCGCAGCTTTCACGATCTGGACAAAACTGCGCGGATCCAGGCTGGCGCCGCCGACGAGGGCGCCGTCGATGTCTGGCTGGCTCATTAGCTCGCGCGCGTTCTCCGGTTTGACGCTACCGCCGTACTGAATGCGCACGCGCTCGGCCGCCGCGTCGTCTGCCATTTCGCGCAAGGTGTGACGAATAAACATATGCGCTTCCTGCGCTTGCTCTGGCGTAGCGTTGCGACCGGTGCCGATGGCCCAGACCGGTTCGTAGGCGATCACCGTTTCCTGAAGTTCCTTTTCGCTCAGGCCCTTGAGACTGCCGCGCAGTTGGATCGACAATATCTTGTCGACATTGCCCTTGTCGCGTTGCTCGAGCGTTTCCCCGACACAAACGATCGGACGCAATGTCGCTTCGTGGGCGGCGCGCACTTTGCGATTCACGATTTCGTCCGTCTCACCAAAAAGTGTGCGGCGTTCGCTGTGTCCGAGCACGACGTAGTGCACAAATAAATCGCGCAGCAGCGCAGCGCTGATCTCCCCCGTAAAAGCGCCACTCCGCTCCCAATGCATGTTTTGCGCGCCGACCTTGATGTTTTGCGCTTTGCCGAGCGCCTCCATCACCTTCGCAATCGCGGTGAACGGTGGCAGGATCACTACTTCGATATCGATGATGTCGCCCAGATCGAGCAGCAACGACTCAACAAATCGCGCCGACTCGGCCTGCGTCATGTTCATCTTCCAATTGGCTGCGACTATTTTTTTGCGCATCAAATTAAAGCTGAAGAAGGGTTAGAACTGAAAATAGATAAATGGCGTGTAACTGGGCGGAACAAATAAGAGCACCAGGGCAGCAGTGCAACCATAGGCAGCGGCGAAAACTGGTGCCGGCCAGTTCCTCCATGGCTCGGCGAACCAACGACGAGAATTGAGCCAATGGACGAAGGCGAGCGCCACAATCACGAACAGCAGCCATCGGTGGAGGTGTTCGCTGCCGCCGCCGCGAAAAAGCACGAACTGTTTCAGTATTGTCCCCGCGCGACTCAGATCGTGCGCACGGAAGAAGATCCAGGCAACGCACACCGCATACACGGTAATCGGCCAAGCAAGCCAACGCATCGCCCGGGTGGCCCACTCGAGACCGTCTGTTAAGCGCGTCCACTCGCGATGGACGAGCAGCGCGATTCCATGTAAAGCGCCCCAGATAACGAAAGTCCACGCAGCTCCGTGCCATAGTCCGCCGAGCAGCATCGTGATCATGATATTACGGTAAACAAACCAGCGCGGACCGCGATTTCCCCCGATTGGGATGTAGAGATAATCGCGCAGCCAACTTGAGAGGCTAATGTGCCACCGCCTCCAGAAATCAGAGACGTTTTGAGCAAAGTAGGGAAACCGGAAGTTGTTCGGTAATTGGTACCCAAGTAGCCGGGCAGAGGCGATCGCCATGTCGGTGTATCCCGAGAAATCGCAATAGATCTGGATTGCGTAGAACAGCACGCCGATCCACGCGCTTCTTGGGGTAAAATTCGCGGGATGAGCAAAGTAGCGATCCGCGATCGGGGCGACTCCATCGGCGATGCAAGCCTTTTTAATGAATCCCGACAAAAACAAAAGTACCGCTCCACGCACATCGACATCAGCAAATTTTCGTGCCGAAACCAGCTGTGGCAGAAAGGTAATTGCACGGACAATTGGTCCCGCGACCAACGGCGGGAAAAAACTGATGAACAACGCGAGATCAGCAAAATTCGAAATGGCGCGCTGCCGTCCGCGGTACACGTCGATCGTGTAGCTCATCGAATGAAACGTGTAGAAGCTGATCCCGACCGGCAGAATGATATTGAGCGTGCTTACACTCGCCGGCAAACCAAGCCAGGCGAGAAACCCGGAAGCGGAAGAGACGAAAAAGTTGTAGTACTTGAAAAGACCGAGAACTCCCAGGTTAGCGCACACACTGACAATGATCCATGTACGGCGCCAGGCGTGTTCCTTATGGCGCGCGAGCATTCTGCCGACGATGTAATCCACCGTTGTGGACCCGAGGAGTAAGAACGTGAATTTCCAATTCCAGGCCGCGTAAAAAATATAGCTGCAGAAGAGCAGCCAAATCTTGCGCGCGGCGTTCTCGCGCATCGACCAGTAAACACCGAAGACGATGAGAAAGAACCAGAGGAAGCGAAATTCAACGAAGGACATTCGGGTGATAAAGCGGACGTGAAGTTAAAACGGCGCTCTGTCGATTTTTGATCACTTGATTTCGCCTGCTTGTACGAGGTGCATGAAGTTCGCTGCCATGATGCGCGTAAACTCTTCCGCTCCCTCTTTGGTCAAATGGTCTTCGTCAAGACGCACGCTGCTACGGTACAGGTTTGGGTAAACGCGAGGATCGTTGAATGCCATCACGACCCCGGGCGGCCGGGCATTGTCGAGGTGAGTGACGTTAAACCGCGTCGTGCTTGGCGTAATCAAAAAGATTGGCACAGCTCCGATACCTCTGATTTTTTGGGCGCATTGCCGACAAGCTTCCATCGTATAAGGCGAAATAGACCGCCAGCCATTTTGCGCCATTACGAGCGCGAGCGCGTGCTCGTAGGTTGCAGTCTGGTTGGCCGACATTCCCTTGTTTGTCATTGGGACGTAACCGTCCCCGGCTGCACCCAGGTACTTTGCGCTATCCTTGTTTATGTCGCGCCGCGAAAAGTAATCGAGGATATCACTGCCTGTGGCTACGTTTGCAAAATTCTTCTCCAATTCTGCCATGTGAAAAATGAATAAGTCACGCGTCTCCAAACCGCTTTTACGCGGCAGGATGATATCTCGAACTTTTTTAAGATTCGGCAGCCAAACCATGTGCGTTCCAGCGCCGAGAACTTTTCGGAGGATCAAGGATGTGCGTCGCCAATCATGCCAATAAAGTGCTCGACGACTGCCTGCTGCCTCGTGGGGCCATTTCGTCTGTAATTCCCCCAGTTCGATAAAGACCCATCTCAGGTTGCGCGGCTTCGTGTTTAACACCTGCTCGAGCACATAAGCGGATTCCGGCAAATGCATGCCACCAATGCCGAAGTTAAAGCTGCGCATTGGGCTCCCGCTCTCGCGTATGACGCCATCGAAAATCGCGGGTGAGATCTGAAAGTAGATGCGGCTCGATCCAATGAAGAGTGTGTCAAATTCATCCTTGTGCGCCGCGAAGAAACGCAGTTTCTGCGAAACACCATCGATCTGCGGAAACGGCAACACCGCGTGCAGGCCTATGCAGGTGAGGAGGAATGCGCCGACGCCGATAGCCGAGTTGATGAGCGCCCGGAACAGAGTTTGTCGCTCAGTCGATGTGGCAGGCCGCAAGGGCTCAACGTTTAAAGCCAGGTGGCGGATTGGCACGGCTTATTTCGTGTCGCTCAGAGCCGCGACGCCAGGCAGTTCCTTGCCTTCGAGCAATTCCAGCGAGGCGCCGCCACCGGTGGAAATGAATGTCATTTTATCCGCAAGGCCGGCCTGTTTTACGGCGGTCACGGAATCGCCGCCACCGATGATCGTCGTCGCGCCTGATTGCGCAAGCGCCTCCGCAATCGCGATGGTTCCTTCCGCGAAATCGGGAATTTCAAAAATGCCGACCGGCCCATTCCACAGGATCGTTTCGCCTTTCGCAATTTCCTCCTGGTACAGTGCGATCGTCGCAGCGCCGATATCCACCGCTTGCCATCCATCGCTGATCCCGTGCTGCGGCGAGAGTCGGCTCGTATTTCGAATCGGCGCGCCGGCACGAATTTCCTCCGCTTCCACGGCGTCAATCGGAAGCAAGAGCTTCACCCCGCGCTTCTTCGCCAGATCGAGAATCTCGCGCGCAAGATCGACTTTGTCGGATTCGACACGGCTTGCGCCGACCGGGACTCCCTCCGCCTTGAGAAAGGTGTTGGCCATGGCGCCGCCGATCAGGATGGTGTCGGCCTTTTCCATCAGCGCTTTCAGAACGCCGATCTTATCGGAGACCTTCGCTCCACCCAGAATAACGACGAACGGCTTGGCTGGTTTATCGAGCCCTTCTCGCAAATGCTTCAGCTCTTTTTCCATCAGGAGGCCCATGGCCGATTGCGCCACCCATTTTGTGATACCCACAGTCGATGCGTGCGCCCGGTGCGCCGCGCCGAACGCATCGTTCACATAGAGATCTCCAAGTTTCGCGAGCGCTTCCGCGAATTTCGGATCGTTCGCCTCCTCCTCCGGCTGGAACCGAACGTTCTCCAGCAAAGCGACGTCGCCATCCTGCATATGGTCGATGATTTGCTCGGGCACGTTGCCAATCGTGTCGTGGCTGAAAATGACCGGGTGATGAATGAGCGAGTGCAAATAATCGCCGATCGGGCGAAGCGAATATTTTTCCACGCGCTTCCCCTTAGGGCGGCCAAAATGCGACATCAAAATCGTTTTCGCGCCGTGCTTGCGCAGGTAGTTGATCGTCGGCAGGCTCTCCCGAATCCGTGTGTCATCAGTGATCCGGATCTTGCCGCCACGGGTCTCGACTGGCACGTTGAAGTCCACTCGCACCAGCACGCGTTTCCCGCGTACATCCAGATCGCCCAGTGAAAGTTTCATCTTCGATAAGGTGACGAAGTGTCGGAGTGATGGAGTGATGTCAAAGCGAAATTCATTACTCCACTACTCCAATTGTCCGACGCTATTTGCCGAGCAACTCCAGCAACTCCACGCAGCGATTGCTATAGCCCCATTCGTTGTCGTACCAACCGACGATCTTCACGAAACGGTTGCCGAGCATGAGCGTCAACTTGCTGTCGAAAATGCAGGAGTGCGGATTGCCGACGATGTCCTGAGAAACAAGCGGCTCCTCGCTGTACTCCAGCACGCCTTTGTAACTTTTGTCTGACGACGCTCCCTTGAAGGCGGCATTGACGGTGTCGACCGTCGCATCTTTTTCGAGAACGGCGGTGAAGTCCGTGACCGATCCATCTGGCGTCGGCACGCGGAATGCGCCGCCGTTCAATTTCCCCTTTAATTCTGGAATGACTTCGCCGATCGCCTTGGCCGCGCCCGTGGTGGATGGAATGATGTTTATTGCGGCTGCCCGCGCCCGTCTCAAGTCCTTATGTGGAAAATCCAGAATCCGCTGATCATTCGTGTAACTGTGGATCGTGCTCATGAAAGCGTGCGCGATTCCAAATTGATCGTTCAAAACTTTCGCCATTGGCGCGAGACAATTCGTTGTGCAACTCGCATTTGAGACAATTTTATCCTTCTCGGGGTTGAAGAGATTGTCGTTCACACCCATGCAAATCGTTACGTCCGGATCTTTCGCCGGCGCACTGATCAGCACTCGTTTCGCGCCGGCCTTGCTCAAGTGCAGCTCGGCTTTATCGCGACTGGTGAAAAAGCCGGTCGACTCGAGCACAACATCGACATCCAGCTTTTTCCACGGCAGGTTCGCCGGATCGCGCTCCTTCAAAATCTTAATCTTATGGCCGCGCACGATGATGTTTTCCTCATCGTAACCGATCTCGCCGTCGAATTTGCCGTGCACCGAATCCCATTTGAGCAGATGGGCCAGCGTATGCGTGTCAGAGAGATCGTTGATCGCACGAACCCGCTCGACTTGTTTTTGCGTCATGGCGCGGAGCACGTTGCGGCCGATGCGACCGAATCCATTGATAGCGTAATTTGCCATAGAAGGAAAAGTTGAAGAGTTAAATCGTTAAACCGTTAAACATCGAACATCAAACATCGAATGTCGAAGGCGTTCCCCGTTTACCTCGTTGCTGCATTGTCGATCTTGTGCGCGCAGGCCGCGCGGACCGCCGCACCAACCTCTTCAGAAATGAAAACGATTCTTGTTCTGGGCGACAGCTTATCGGACGGATTTCAGCTTAAACGTAGCGACGCTTATCCTGCGTTGATCGCAAACAAATTGCGCGCAGCCGGCTTGAACTTTCAAGTGACCAATGCCAGCGCGAGTGGCGGCACCACCCAGGGCGGCTTGGAGCGGCTCCCGGCCCATCTGAAACGCAAGATCGACATCTTCATTCTCGAACTTGGGACCAATGATGCTTTTCGTGGGGTGCCAGTAGCTCAAATCCAAAACAATCTTCAGCAGATGATCGATATGGTGAAAGCCCGCAATCCGAATGTGCGCGTGGTGATCGCCGGAATGCAGCTGCCCAATTACGGAGCTGACGATTATGTTTCCGGATTCGGCAAAATGTTCGCCGAGCTGGCCGCAAAAAATGACGCGGCTCTAGTGCCGTACCTTCTTGATGGCGTAGCAGGCGATCCGTCTTTGAGTTTGCCGGATGGCATTCACCCAAACGCCGCCGGGCAAAAAATTCTCGCCGAAAACGTCTGGCACGTGCTCGAACCAATTGCCCGCGAAGTGGCCACTCTGTCATCCCGAGCGGAGCGAGGGACCTCACAGTCGGAGTCTGGATAACACTGAGTAAAGTAAAGGTCCGGCATGTTTTGTGAGATCCTTCACTCCGCTCAGGAAGACACCCGAAGAAGTCTGGCGTGTATTCGAGTCGATTGCCTGAGAGACAACCACAGAGCCAGCCTCGCACGTTAGATAAAGAGAGAATGGACCCTGCACGACCAAACGATCCCGACCCGAGCGATCCGTTTAATCCTGAACGGGCCGATCACGCGGTCCTGGAAACGATCGAGATCGCAACCGAAGGCGAAGATTGCGACGAATGCGTACGAAAGCTGCGCAGGCCGCTCATGAAAGTTAATGGCGTCCGCGACGTAAAAGTCGACCTAAAACATGAGCGCGTCATCGTGACATTCGATGCCCGCAAAACGCATGCCCCCGATCTCCACGACGCAATTCTAAAAAGCGGCTATAAGCCGGGAGCAACGGCAGATTGAAGAATTTGGGAGCGGCCTTAGTGCCGCGACAGTCGGGACACCGGGGTCCTCCCATCTTCATCAGATCCTAGGCTGCTGTTGCGTCAGACAGTGGAACGTGCCCAATCCCCAGATCAATTCGCGGCAATCAATCCCAATGACATCCCGAGTCGGAAAAAGCTCGCCCAAGATTGACAGTGCCGCTTCGTCATTTGGATCGGCAAACGTCGGTACGA
>QHOD01000053.1 GCA_003218615.1 Verrucomicrobiota bacterium | reverse complement strand
ACCGGGCCCCAGCCAGAGAATCTCGCCAGCACCAAGATAATCGCGCAGCCGTTGTTCGATTTCTTGGCGGCTGCATTGGGGATTGCGATTTGGGTTCAACAGGCACGATTCGGTGGTGAGCAGCGCGCCCGCCCCGTTTACCTCGATTGAGCCGCCTTCCAAAATCGTGTGCGGATAAAAAACTGGAACATTAAGAATTTGGCCGACACGTGACGGAA
>QHOD01000294.1 GCA_003218615.1 Verrucomicrobiota bacterium | reverse complement strand
CTGTCGCCACGGCGATAGCCACCTTCGTTTCAATCGATAATTCCATATTTTCCCTCCAATTATCCGGATCCCTCTGTCGCCTCTTTTGATTTTTCCTTTTAAATCGCTTCGAATTTCAGCGCGCTTATGGATGCCAGGCGCAGAATAAGGTTTAGGGGCACGCGAGAACGCGGCGATTTCCTTCATTCCTCTAACTTTGATACTCACGTCGAAAATTGCGCGCGCACTTCGGCCGAGACGCGAACAGGCCGGCCCGTTTGCGTGTTTATCGGACACCACAACGTCCGAGCGGTCGACAAGACCTGGCGATCGCTTTTGCGCCGAATTTCGGTGAACCGTTCGAATGTGAGCCGAGTGGCTTTGCCGACCCATGTCCGAAGCACGATTTCATCGCCGAGGGTGGCGGGTGTCTTGTAATCGATTTCGTGTCGCAACACGACCCAGCCGGTCGTTCCCTGAGCTTCTGGATTGGCGATTGCCCGCCAGTGCGCTGTGGCGACATCCTGTACCCAGCGTAGGTAAACGGTGTTATTGACGTGATTTTGTTCGTCGATGTCGGCTGGGAGGACCGGGACGATCACTTCAAAAGGTGAGGACGACATCAGAAGTCAGAAGTCAGAAGTCGGAGATCAGAAATCGGCGGGTTGTCTTTTCGCTGGCGTTAGCAATGATAAGGAAGAGATTAAAGCCGTATGAAAAGGTATGCGAAAATTCTCTTCTCGGTTCTCGCGGCGATGATTTGCGTGACTGCGTTTGCAGCGGATCAGCCAGCGTGCAAGAAGAGCGGCAAGAATTGCCCGATGAATAATGGCAAGGAGTGCAATTGCGGCAAGAGCTGCGATTGCTAATCAAAGTAAGCGAGGCCCGAGTTCGGATTCAATTTAGGCCCGCGGGGCGGGGTTGAGCGCAGGCTTCGTTCTAAGAGAACCGCAAGAGAGAATTACGATGATCTGTTTGAGTAAAGGCCGATCTGTCATTGTCGTTACGTAACCGTGACTCGATAAAGCCTCACATCCGAAAGCGTTTCATTAACTGCTCGCGCATTTCCATCGCGAGCTTCGGGTTCATACGGCTGAGCATTTTTTCCCGACGATCCCGATCCATGGCCGCCAGCTCGCGGACGATCTTGTCGCGTGTTCTCCATTTCGCGTAACGGCTCCAGCCGATCCCGATGGCAAGCAGCGCGGAAATTATCCAAACGGTGATATCAGTTCCGGTGACCATCGTGACGAGTGGCTAATAGTGAGGCGACCGGCAAACAGCTGCCGCCACAACGAAAGTACGGAATGAGGAAGGGTGAGCAAGGGGACGAGCGAAGTGTTCCTTCTTTCCTAGAGTTTGAGCGTCTCTTGCTCGGGAGCGGGAATCATTGCTGAAAATTTCTTCACGAGTTCATCGAGCTTCGCAACGTAATAATCGACATTTTCATCGCGATTCTGCGGGTCGAAATCGGTGGCAAACTTTGCGGCTTCGTAGGCGGGGACTTTCTTGGGCGTAGCCTTGATGTAATAACTGATCTGCTCGCCAGGTTTGTAATTGCGGCCGCTGGCGAGGGCGAGCTCGTAAGCGGCGGCGCGATTGCGCGCCGAACCCGCAATTTTTTGCCGATATTTGTCGAGCGAATCCTGAAGCGTGTCGGTCTTCATCAGCATGTCGATGTTCCAGTCGCGGTCCCGGATTTCTTTCTCGAATTTTTCTCGAAGATCGACAATCGCCTCCGGCTTTCCTTCCATGATGAGCTTGATCATTTCCTCGAGGAAGACGCGTTGGAACTTCTCCAGTCCGCGCGATTTGAGCGCGCCGCCTTTGATGATGACGTCGCCCTCGGGCGTGAGCAGCGCGTAATTCTTCGCTTTATAGCTGAACATGGCGTCGAAGTGCTCGTCGAACTCGACCTCGATGCCGGGCGGCAATTCTTTCGCCAAACCTTTTTGTAAATCGCCGATGTCGATCTTGTCCGGCGGCACGAAATAAATTCCGTCGGTATCGACCTCGATCACTTGCGCGCCCTGCGCGTTGAGCCAGTCTATCATTTTCTTCAGCAAATCCCGTCCGATTTGGGTAACGCGCGCGGCGGCATCGAAATCGGCGAAATGTCCCTGCGCAAACCCGAGATAGCCGTAGAAGCTGTTGATCAAAATCTTGAATGTGTTTTGCAGCGCGTGGAAGTGGCGCTGCTCTTTTGGATCTTTCGCCGAACGCATCTGCGCTTTCACTTCGAGGCGGAACGTGCGGAGATCGGTGAGCAGATGGCGAAAGATTTGCAGTTGATCGGTCGCTGGAAAGCAATCGAACTGCAGCATGACTGATGGATAAAGCGAAGCGATATCGCAGTGCCAGACGTTGCGCGCGACGCCAGTGAAGAAGATGTCGGTGTAGCCGCCTTCGAAGCTACGCGCCATCGGCATCTCGGGAATGGAATGGCGCTGCCGGAAATATTCGCGGAGGAAGAGTGCGTTGATCCGCGTGGCGTTCCCGCGCACGATCACATCCTGGTAATTGTAGGGAAAGATCTGCGCCTGGATGAAATAGCTGGGGCTCAGCAAATCGGCGATCGCGCGCGTTTCGCGCACGGCGCAAAGTGCGCGCTGGCGAAAACGTTCCTCATTGTCGATGTAGGCGCGTTGCAATTCTTTGCCGGCAAGCGCAGAAAGCTCGTCGCTCGCGCAGAACCCAAAGTGGCGCGCCACATCGATACGATCAAAACCGGAAAGCGAGCGCATCCCGACATCGTAAAATTGCGCGAGCAAAAACGTATCGACGAAATGCCGGCCATCGATATTGAACTTCGGGTAATCGATTGTCTTCTCCGCGATCTGAAGCCGCGACGGACGTGAGCGAAGAAATCCGCCGCTCCGTCCCCAGTCCAGTTTCGTTTTGGCGGCGCGGGCGCGCTCGACCAGATACGGCAAGTCGAAACGGAACAAGTTATGTCCCTCGATCACGTCCGGATCGCGCTCTTTGATGAGCGCGGTGAGTCGCTTGAGCGCAGCGTGCTCCGATTCCGCGGGATTTTTTGGATCGACAACGATTAACTCTTCCCAGCCGGTATGGTCGGAGAGCGCGATGCTCATGATGCGATCGTTCTCGCCGTCGGAAAACGACAGCACTTCGAGCTGCATCCGCTTCAGTTCTTCCAACGCCAGTTCTTTGAACAATGTGCGGCCCGTCGCCGTGAGGTAATGCTGCACCGGATCGTTGAAGGCGAAGAAAGCGCGGCCTGCTTTTTTGAGACCGTTGCGCAGTGCGATCAATTCCTTCCAACTATCGACCGTGATCAGCCATCCGTATTTGAGATCGCTCCGGAGCTTCTCGGTTTCAATGCCGAGATCGACAACGTCCGAGTCGGCCCAAACAAACGGATGGAAAGGCTCCACGTCGGCGATTGTCGATCCGTCCCTTTCACGTCGATAAACCTTCACCGTGCCGGTCTCGCCGAGCTCGATGGCAACAATTCGCGGCGTCGGGTCGGCGCCAAAAAGCAGCGTGTTTTTTTCCAATTCCATGAGTCATCCACAGATTGCGCAGATTTACGCAGATTGAAAGCATGACGGGGAATTGTGGGGCGGGCCCATCGCCTGCCAGGTTACGTCGGCAATCCCGGGATTGCCCTACAACGGCGTGCGGTTAATCTGCGGCATGACAATTCGCTTCCTGTCGATCTTATCGCTGCCGTTCTTGTCTGCATTTTCGGTCTTCGCTCAGCAGACGCCGCAATCGCTGGCCGATACGGAACTGCCGTCGTTGCTCGCGATTTACAAGGACATTCACAGCCATCCGGAATTGTCCGGGCATGAGGAACGCACCTCGGAATTGATCGCAAAGGAATTACGCGCAGCCGGCTGCGAAGTCTCTGATCACATTGGCATCTATGACAAGCCCGAGCTTAAAGGCTACGGCGTCATTGGCGTGATGAAAAATGGCAATGGACCGACTGTGCTGGTGCGCACCGATATGGACGCGTTGCCGGTGCATGAGGAGACCGGTTTGCCGTATGCGAGCAAAGTGGTGACGAAAAATGACGAAGGCAAGGATGTTCCGGTTGGCCACATGTGCGGACACGACGCCCACATGGCGGCCTTTATCGGCACGGCGCGGGCATTGCAACGCTCGAAAGATCAATGGCACGGCACCCTCCTATTGGTTGCACAACCGGCCGAGGAAACCGGAAATGGCGCGCGCGCATTGCTCAAAGCGGGTCTTTACGATCGCTTCGGCAAACCAGATTTCGCGCTGGGTTACCATGATAACGCGCAAATGCAGACCGGACACATCGGCGTCACGGAAGGTTACACATACGCGAATGTCGATTCCGTAGACATCACCGTGCGCGGCGTGGGCGGGCACGGCGCTTATCCGCACAAGACGAAGGATCCGATTGTTCTTTCGGCGGAAATTATCAATGCACTGCAGACTATCGCGAGCCGCGAAAATAATCCGATCGATCCAGTTGTGGTAACGGTTGGATCCATTCACGGCGGGACCAAACACAATGCCAGAACGCGCTCCGATTGTCGAGGTTTTGAAGGACCAGTTCACGCCCGCGACGTACAACAATCCTGAACTGACGAAGCGGCTTGTGGCCATGTGGAAAAAGCAGTTCGGCACGGAAAACGTGGAAGCGACTGATCCCACGATGGGCGGTGAAGATTTTTCCGAATACAGCTTGCCGGATCATTCAATTCCCGCGGTCAATTTTCATATCGGCGCGGTCGATCCAGTGAAAATTGCCGACAGTAAAAAGAACGGCACGCCTCTGCCAAGTTTGCATTCGAGCAAGTTCGCGCCGGTAGCTGAGCCGACGATCCGCATTGGAATGATCGGAATGACCAGCGCAGTGCTCGAATTGATGAAAAAATAGTTGGTCATTCCGAGCGGAGCGAGGAACCTCTCACAGGATGATGGATCACGCTTCCTACAAAGAGTAATCCAAGCTTCGTAGGCGAGGTCCTTCGCTTCGCTCAGGATGACGATTGTTACTTTACGCGGACATTCTTCCGCAGGAACGTCGGCACGTCGAGGTCCTGGCCTTCGACAATCGTCGGCTCGCTTTTTTCAAAGCGGCCCCGTGTGACCGGCTCAAATTGCAAGACTTCCTGCTTCGCCTGCACTTTTTCGACAACAGGTTTCGACTCTTTGATCGGCGCCGGCGCCGGTTTCTTCTTCGGACCGATCAGGCCCGGCTCAGGTTTCCTGATTTCCGGTGCTGGCGGCGGCGCGACCTCCTCAACTGGCGATGCTTGCTCGAACGAAAGATCAACCGGCGGCCCCGGCGACGTTTCTTGCGTCGCGATCGACTCCGCTGGGATGTCGATCTTCGTTTCCGGTTCCGGCTGCTGTTCCCAAATC
>QHOD01000293.1 GCA_003218615.1 Verrucomicrobiota bacterium | reverse complement strand
AATTTTTATCAGCAGATTTATTTTCATAAACTCGGCACGGCTGACACCGAGGATACTTATTCAATCGGCAAAGACTTCCCCCGGATTGCAGAGATCGTGCTCGAAGCTTCACGCGACGGTCGATACATTCTCGCGACCGTGGCGAACGGCGATGGCGGGGATTTCGCGCATTATTTGCTCGGGCCGGACGCAACCTGGAAGCAGATCACGCAATTCAGCGATCAGATCAAAGCCGCGCCGCTAGGACGCGATAACGCGCTCTATCTTCTTTCCCGAGCCGGCGCGCCGCGGGGAAAAGTTCTGCGCTTGCCGCTCGACACACCAGAATTAAAGAACGCGGTTGAGATCGTGCCGGCTGGCGAAGCGGTCATCGAGCAAATCGTTCCGACGGCCGATGCGGTTTATGTTGGCGATCTGCTCGGCGGCCCCTCTCAGATCCGGCGTTTTGGATTGGATGGTAAAGGCGAAACAATCATTCCCATTCCAAAAATATCGGCTGTCCAGCAAATGCTCGCCCTGGAGGATAACTCGCTCCTCTTTCGCGATGTGAGTTACACCGAACCGGCGGCGTGGTTCCATTGCGAAAAGGGGAAAACCGAGCCGGTGAAGACGGCCTTACGCAGCACTTCGCCGGTCCCATTTGCCGACATCGAGGTGACGCGCGAGTTCGCGACTGCGAAGGACGGCGCCAAAATTCCGCTCAACATCATTTTCCGGAAAGGAATGAAACGCGACGGGCAGAACCCGACGCTGCTTTACGGCTACGGCGGCTACGGGATCAGCATGTCGCCGAATTTCGATTTTACGCGCCGGCTCTGGTTCGATCGCGGCGGCACATATGTGGTGGCGAACATTCGAGGCGGCGGCGAGTTCGGTGAAGACTGGCACAAGGCCGGCAACCTCACGAAAAAGCAAAACGTGTTCGATGATTTCGCTGCTGCCGCCGAATATTTGATCAAACAGAAGTACACGCGGCCGGAAAAACTTGCGATTCAGGGCGGAAGCAACGGCGGCCTTTTGATGGGCGCCATGATCACGCAGCATCCCGATTTGATGCGGGCGGTCGTTTCCTCCGTGGGCATCTACGATATGCTGCGGGTCGAGCTTGCGCCGAATGGCGCGTTCAACGTCACCGAATTCGGCACCGTAACGGACCCTGAGCAATTCAAGGCGCTCTATGCTTACTCGCCGTATCATCACGTTGTCGATGGAACGAAATTTCCGTCCATCCTGATGATGACCGGGGCTAACGACGGGCGGGTCGCGCCTTATCACTCGCGCAAAATGATCGCGCGCCTCGATGAAGCGAACAAAGCCGGCAATCCGATTCTATTGCGGACGAGCTCCAGCGCTGGGCATGGCATCGGCACAGCCTTGAGCGAGCGCATCAAACAATCGGCGGACATCTACGCCTTTCTCTTTGGGCAAATGGATATGAGGAAAATAACAAAGCACTAATGACGAATGACGAAGAGGTGCCGTTACGATCGTTCGTCATTTGGTTATTCGTCATTCCTTCGAGCTTCGTCATTCGGATTTCGTCATTTTAGCCTCGTTATTTTTCCATCTTGCGAAGAAAACTGCTAATTTACGTCGCGGCGATTGCGATTTTTTTCGTGATCGCAGCCGGCGGCGGCGTAGCGCTGTTTTTTAGCCCGGTTCTCACTCACTACGTCGAGAGCGACGCCTTTCGTCGGAGCATGGAAAATGAAACCGCGAAAGGTTTGCATTTTCCCAGTGGACAATATTCGCGAATTCGGCGGACCGGCGCTTTGACGGCGCAAAGCGAAGGTTTCCAGGCAACCAACGGGCAGAAGGCAATGAAATCGATCGACGCTCGCGGTATCACCGCCAGGTTCAATCCATGGGCAGTATTCGTCCGGCACTGGCAGTTGGATGACTTGCACGTTCAATCCGGGGACGTC
>QHOD01000052.1 GCA_003218615.1 Verrucomicrobiota bacterium | reverse complement strand
CGCTCGACGTCGATCAGGCGGTTCGAGTCGCGCCTGAAGAATCCGACCACACCTTCCCGGGCATGAACAGTGATGCGGTTGCGATATCCATACGGTTCGGGTGATGGGATGATCGCCCGCAAGGGAGCAGCCTTGAGTTTGCCGATGCGCTGGAGAACATCGCGGACCTGGCGCCATTTAATGGCGAGCTGCTGTTCGTAATCGATGTGCTGATAGGCGCAGCCGCCGCAACGCCCGAAATATGGACAGCGCGGTGCCACCCGATGCGGTGAGCTTTCTTTAACATCGACAAGTTCTGCTTCGGCGAACTGTTTTTTGTCGCGCACAATCTCAGCGGAAACGGTCTCGCCCTCGATGGTGTACGGGACAAAGACTGCCTTCCCGCTCTTCCGTCCGACGCCTTTTCCGCCGAAAGCGATGTCTTCGATTTTTAGATCGACAATGCGCATGAGAGGAAACTTCCAAGCTCCAATATTCAAGCTTCAACTCAAACGACGGTGCCCACAAAAACGTCGCGATTGCATCGCCCGACCGCTTCAGCGCGTCATCTATTTTTACGCTGACGTTAAGCTGCGTCAATACGGTTGATTCGCGCAGAGTTTCTACGACGATCCGCCTTCGACAAAGCAATTGCCCGCCCGATGTCCGCCTGGAGTTTTTCCAGCTTAATGCGCATCCACGTTGGGTAAACGCGCACAGGAGGCGTTTAAGTCATCCGAACACCACGCCAATTCGATGAAAGCGACCGCTAGTAGGGATCTTGGTCGTAATCGCGGACGTACGGATATTTTGATTCGCTGCCGATCTCGGGCGGAAATTCTGCATAGCCGGCGTGAATGTACGGAATGTCAGGCGGCAGCAGCGGATAATAGCTCCCGCGTAAATATGATGGGAACGGCCAGGTTAGAATTTCCATGAGGCCTGCGACGTGTCGAGCAGCTGAGCGCCCGATGCCGCGAGCCAAACCATAGCCAAACGCAGCGTTATTGCCTTCCTCTTTGTTGAGCTTGTTGATGTTCACAATTATCTCAGTCGGCGCGAAGAGGAGATTGGAGACGCCACGACCGAATTTGCGTGTGGGCCCATAATCATTCGCGGGTGGGTCCTGGATATCGGCAAAGGAACTCCCCATTAACCCGAGCGTTAACGCGATGACAATCAGCTTTTTCATAAACCGCCTCTCCTAAGTATCTAAACAGATTTTGGACGATGAAAGCAATATTTTATTTTCGGTCCCCGGCTACAGCATGGTTGCGTGTTGCAATCATTGAACTCGCGATCGTGACCGCGAGAACAAACACAATAACCCCCAGCGAGATCCAGTTAGAAATCACGTAATATTTGGCCACAATCATTTTAATCCCGATAAACCCGAGCACAAAGGCAAGTCCGGTGCTGAGGTAAACGAAACGTTCCACCAAGCGCGCCAGCAAAAAATAGAGCGATCGCAAACCGATGATCGCGCAGATGTTCGACGTATAAACAATAAATGCGTCCTGGGTAATGGCGAAGACTGCCGGAATTGAATCGACCGCGAAGATAAGATCCATGATGTCGATGACGATCAATGCCAGGGCCAGCGGCGTAAGCATCCATCGACCGTTCACGCGCGCTTTGAAATGCTCGCCATAAAATTCGGGCGTAACCCGAAACAGACGGCGACATACTCGCATCACCCAGGTCTCACCAAAATCACGCGGTAGATGTTTGCCGAAAAGCATTCGGAATGCAGTGATCAGCAGGAAAACGCCGAACAAGTAGAGAATAAAATGAAACCGTTGTACCAAAGCGATACCGCACACGATCATGACTCCGCGCATGACCAGGGCGCCGACGATTCCCCACACCAGCGCTCGATGCTGTGCCATCGGTGGCACGCGAAAGTAAGCAAAAATCAAGACAAAAACGAAGATGTTATCGACGCTCAGCGAATATTCGACGAGGTAAGCAGTGAGAAAATCGAGGCCGGCTTGCGCTCCTTTAATGTACCAAACGAGCCCATTAAATCCAAGCGATACCAGCACCCACAATACGCTCCGCTGGCCGGCCGCACGCATGCTCAATTCCCGCCCGCGGCGCTTGAAGCTGACGAGATCGACCGTTATCGCGATAAAGACGCCGATGTGAAAGGCGATCCAAAACCAAATGCTGGTAGTCACCGCGGGCAGACTTTCACGCCGCAAGCCGTGCGGCAATCGGAAAGTGCAGCTACCACTGACGTTGCTAAACCCGCGCGGGCCGGTATAAGTCGTATGGGACTGATATGTCCTATAGATGGACGCCGAACTGCAAAAGCTTGTCGAATCAGCAAAGCTCACTTCCAAAGCCGCCGAAGAGCTCGAAAAACTGAAGCCGGGCACGTTCTGTTTGCACAAGAGTTGGGGATTCGGTCGCGTGGCCGACTGGAACCTGCTCCTCAATCAGATCGTGATCGATTTTGCCGGCAAGAAATCGCATGCCATGCAGGTCCAGTACGCGGCGGAAAACCTTACACCGCTCGCGCCCGAACACTTCCTCGTGCGCAAGGCGAGCGATCTGTCATCGATCAAGAAACTTGCTGCGGAGGATCCAGTCGCCGTGGTGCGAAGTATCATCGAGAGCCTTGGTGGCGCGGCCGCCGCCGCACAGATCGGTGAATGGCTGGTCGGCGATGTTTTGACCGAACCAGAATGGAAACGCTGGTGGGAATCGACGAAGAAGTTACTCAAAGCGACTGGCGCTTTCTCCATTCCTGCGAAAAAGACCGAACCAATCCAACTGCGCGGCGAAGGCGTGTCGCACGCTGACGAGTTAATCGCCGCTTTCAACAAAGCTCGCCGGCCAAAAGAACAGATCGCCGCAATCGAGCAGATCGTAAAATTCCACCAACAATTCAAAGAACCCGAAAAACAGCTGCAGCCGATCATCGCCACAATCGAAAACATGGCCGCCCGCAACCAGAAGATGCACCCCGAGCTCGCTTTCGAGCTTATCATCGCGCGGGACGATTTGCTCGAGCGCCTCCCGCAACTACACACAACGCACATCGGTTTGATTTTTTCGAAACTAATTCTCGAGGAAGAGAAGCGTTTGACGTCGATCTTGCCGAAATTGCCCGCGGCAAAAGAGAGGGAAATTTTGCAAGTGTTGCCCTCCGCGCTCGGTCCGCGCTGGACAGAGCGCGCCTTGCAATTGCTGCAAGGAACTCACGGTCGCATAATGGCGCAAATAGCGCGCATCTTGAGCGAGGGGGGGCAACAGGAGGAGCTTCGGTCGATGCTCAAGCGCAGCATTCGCGAGCATTCCGCCACCAGCGAAATGCTGGCCTGGCTGTGCACCGAACGAGAGCGCTGGAGCGAACTGATCACGCCGGAATTGCTCGGCGCGATTCTCGCGGCGCTCGAACGCGAGCAACACAACACTCCTGGACGCGCCAGTAAGTTGCACCGCGCATTTGCCGAAGATCGACAATTGATTGGCCAAATGTTTGTGAACGCCGACATTGGGATCGCACGCGATGCCATGCGGCGCCTGCAACTGAGCCCGCTATTTGACGAGCTCACGAAACGTTCGCTTCTGGCCAGGATCATTAAGATTCATCCAGGACTGGAAAGCATGGTCACTGGAGGGCAACCGCAGGAAAAGGCCGCGTCGTTGATCGTTTCCTGGAGCAGCTTGGAAAAACGCAAAGCCGAATACGAAGAGCTCGTAAAGGTAAAGATTCCGGAAAACAGGAAGGAGATCGCCCTCGCAAGATCGTATGGCGACCTGAGCGAGAATTTTGAATTTAGGGCGGCCAAGCAAATGCAAAGCGTGCTGATGCGACGCAAAGCCGAGCTCGAACAAATGCTGCATAACGCGCGTGGAACTTCGTTTGAAAACGTCGATACCTCGCGTGTTTCCATCGGTACGGTCGTCAAGCTGCGTAACGCAGAGACGAAAAACGAAGAGACCTACACTATTCTCGGCGCCTGGGACGGCGACCCTGACCGGCACTTGATTTCGTATCAAACCGCGATCGGTCAGGCGCTACTTGGGCACAGTGTTGGTGAAGCGATTTCTCTCAACACCGACCATGGCGCCGCTCAATTTACAATTGTCTCGATCGAGCCGGCGCCACCCGACAACACTTCTCCCACTCCAACTCTTCCCACGAAATCCGGCCTCGAAGCGGCAATCGCTCAATAGCAGCGACATTGCTACATCAGCAATTCGTAGGAGAGAACGCTCAGGCAATAGATCGCGGCGGTTTCCACTCGCAAGATAATCGGGCCAAGCGTAATGGGCCGACATCCGTGGCGGCGTGCGAGGGCAAGCTCTGCAGGCGTGAAATCGCCTTCCGGTCCGATAAGCATCAACACGCTCCGGGGGCGCTCCTGGTGTTCGCTCCAATAATCCGCGAGGATTTTTTTAAAGTGCTGCGCATCGGGCTGAAGCGACCCGATCAGGCGAAGATCGGGTGTAGTGGCGGCTGTCCCCAGCCGCAGATCGTTCGCAGTGCGCGCGGGGACTCGCGCCTCTACACCAAAAAAATCGTTGAGCCTCTGCGGGGCATGCACTTGCGGCAGCCAGTTCTGGCCGCATTGCTTGGCGGCCTCGATTGCAATCTGCTGCCATTTCACCTGTTTCTGCGCGGCACTTTCGGAATCGACCTGAACAATGGTGCGATCGGAAATGATCGGAGTAATCTCGGCTGCACCGATCTCGACTGCTTTCTGGACGATCAACTCCATGTTTTTGCCTTTTGGAATCGCCTGCCCGAGAACGATCCGGCAGCGCAGCGGCGGAGTTTCCGCTTCGTGCAATTTGCGCAATCGAATTTCGTCACTGCTAAGATCGACAATCTCGGCTGTGATTTCGCGTCCGCGTCCATTGAACAGAACAGCCTTCTCGCCAACGTCCATACGCAAGACGTCGCGCAAGTGGTGAGCTTCCGATCCGCGTAAGGAGAGCGCGCTGGGATTCCAATTCTCCGGGGAAACGTAGAAGCGATGCATGGCGGAATATTTGACTGCTCAGGAATACTCGGAGGCGATCGCCAAATTCATCGTGAGCGGATGCGCGAGCGATTCGGCGACCGGCGACTCCACGCCGCGTTCGCGAAGCGCTTCCATCACGATTTCTGTCGGAATATTTCCGACCAATGCATCCTGCGCGAATGGGCATCCACCCAATCCGCCAAGGGCCGAGTCAATTCGGCGGCAACCGGCATCATAAGCGGCCAGCACTTTCGCTGCGGCATCGTTGCGTCTGCTGTGCATGTGCAGACCAATTTCGCAATTAGCGGTTTTGGTGAGGACGGACTTCACCACGCGGCTGATAACCAAAGGAGGAGCCAGACCAACTGTATCCGCGAGTGAGATCGAACGGATCCCGAGGTCCGCGATTTTCGCCACCGTAGCATGGAGCTTTTCACTATCCCACGGATCGCCATAGGGATTTCCGAAAGCCATGGAGATATAAACGACCAGATCACGTCCCGAATCGTCCGCTGTTGTTTTAATCGACTGTAAAATTTTGCACGACTGTTCGGGCGACTGGTTCTGGTTCTTGCGCAGAAACGTTTCGGAAACGGAATAGGGATAGCCCAGGGTCGTCACCGCTGGCATCGCAACCGCGCGCTCCGCCCCTTTCTCGTTGACCACGATTCCGATAATTTCGACATCGGGTGGCCGATCGATTTGCTCGAGCACGCTCTCGCTGTCGGCCATCTGTGGCACAGCTTTCGGGGAGACGAAGCTTACGGCATCAATGTGCTTGAACTTCGCTGCGATCAGCTCGCGAAGATATCGCGCCTTCAGGTCCGTTGGAATTTGTCTCTTCAGGCCCTGCCAGGCGTCGCGGGGACACTCGATCAGTTTTACGGCATCGTTAACCATCGTTGAAAATATTCACAGTGAGAGATTTCTCGAGTCCGCTGCGCTCCACTTGGAATGACAGAAGATTATTTGAAAAATTCTTTGGCGCGTTCGAAGAAACTTTTGCGCAACGGCGTGTTTTCGTCGCCGCACAGCGCAGCGAATTCTTCGAGCTTGCGACGCTGTTCGGCGTTGAGACGCGAGGGCACCTCGACAATTACGCGCGCGAACAAATCGCCACGGTCGCGCCCGCTGATGTTCGCAATCCCTTTGCCCCGCAGCTTGAACATCTGCCCGCTTTGCGTGCCGGCCGGGACTTTTAGATGCGCTTTGCCTTCCAGTGTCGGTACATCCACCTCGCCGCCCAACGCCGCGACCGAAAAAACAATCGGCAGTTCACAGTAAAGATCGTCTCCTTCGCGATGAAAGATTTTGTGCTCCTTGATGTGAATGACAACGTAAAGATCGCCCGGTGGTCCGCCGCGAATACCTGCCTCGCCATTGCGCGAGGAACGCAACCGCGAACCCTCTCGAATTCCAGCCGGAATTTTCAACTTAACACGGCTCAGTTTTTCCACGCGTCCCTCGCCATGACATTGCCGGCAGGGTTTCTCGATAATTTCGCCGGCACCGCGACAGCGGGGACAGGTCTGCGAAACCTGAAAGAACGCGCGCGAACTGATCACCTGACCACGACCACCGCAGGTGGGACAGGTCACGGTCCGCGAACCTGGCTCAGCGCCGCTGCCATGACATTTATCGCAGATGTCGAGCTTTTCGATCTCAATTTCCTTTTCAACGCCGAAAGCCGCTTCCTCGAGCGTGATCTCCATGTCGTAACGCAAATCGGAACCACGCCGTCGATCTTCAGTGCGGCTGCCGGCGCCCCCGAAAAACGTTTCGAAGATTCCGCCGCCGAATCCTCCACCGCCGAAAACTTCGCGGAAAATGTCGAATGGATCGTGAAAGCCGCCGCCAAAACCGGCACCACCCTGGGCAAATGCGGCGTGACCAAAACGATCGTAGGCGACGCGTTTGTCCGAATCCATGAGCACATCGTATGCTTCGCCGAGTTCTTTGAATTTTTCCTCGGCGTGAGGGTCGTCTGGATTTTTGTCTGGATGAAACTTGACCGCTAGTTTGCGATAGGCGCGTTTGACGTCTTCTTCAGAAGCGTTTCGCCCCACTCCGAGAACTTCGTAGTAATCGCGTTTCTTCGTAGCCATTTTCTAAATCTTACTCTTACTCTTGCTCGTGCTCACGCCCCCGCTTGATAAAATCGACATAGAGCAAGAGTAAGAACGCGAGCAAAAGCTGGAAAACTTCGACCAATTACTTCCCCGGGCCGCTGGAAATGACCACGCGTGCGGGCCGCAGCAAGCGGTCTTTAAAGCGATAACCGCGGCGGGTCTGGCGGATGACCGTTCCCTCTGGAAACTCGCTCGACTCGTGCGCAATCGCTTCGTGCACGTTCGGATCGAATTTCTTTCCTTCTGCTTCGATAGGCTGCAGCCCGTTTTCGACGAGGAAATCGTTAAGTTGTTTTAGAACGAGCGTCATTCCGGAATAAATTGCAGACCGTTCGCCTTCCCCTTTCGCAGCTTCGAGACCAAGCTCAAAATTGTCGATAATGGTCACGAGCCGCTCGAGCAACGAGCTGTTCGCGTACTTGATCGCGTCTTCTTTTTCCCGCGCAGCGCGCTTTTTGTAATTCTCGAAATCGGCCTGACTGCGCAGCGCGAGGTCGCGAAACCGGTCCAGATCAGCTTGCAGACCAGCCATCGGATCTTCTGGTTCGCTTCCTTCCGCCTGTCGCAGATTCGCCTGGGATGAAGATGTCGATCTTGCTAGCGTGGAGGGATCCGTTGGTTTGCTTTGTTCGGTAACAGGAGTCTTTTTCATGTTTTGCGGATGGCAATCAGAGTGATGTCGTCATTTTGAGGATGCGAACCTGTAAAATTGCGCACGTCCCCGATCAGTTTCTTTACAATCGCCGGCGCCCCATTGGAAGCGCTGGCACGAACGGCTTGAATCGTGCGTTCAAGGCCGAATTCGTCTCCCTCGGTATTGAGCGCTTCCGTCACGCCGTCGGTGTAGAGAACGAGGCAATCATCACGCTCGAGCCGGATGGCGAAGTCTGCCGTCAGCCTATCGAACACGTTTCCGCTGTCAATTCCGACGACCATTCCCGGCGACTTTACCGGTGTCACAGTTTGCGACTCCTGTTTGTAAAGCAACGGCGCATCGTGGCCGGCGCGCGCGAGCATGATGCCATTGCGCTCATGATCCAGAATGAGATAGGCCATGCTGATGAACATGTCTTCCTTGATGTCGGGATAAAGTTGGCGGTTCACTTTTCGTAAAACATCGGCCGGGGAGGGATTCCGCACCGCCTCAGCGCGCAAGACGCTCCGGCAAATCGCCATAATCAGCGACGCGGGAACACCTTTCCCCGAAACATCTGCGATTGCCACCCCGAGGCGTTCGTCATCGACATGAATGTAATCGAAATAATCGCCGCTCACCTGACGGGCAGGCACATTAATGCCGCTGATTTGAAATCCATTAATGGCTGGGGCCTCGGCTGGAAGTAAAATACGCTGAATGTCGCGTGCGATTTCGAGGTCGTGATCGAGTCGCTTCTTTTCATTGGCCATCGAATAGATGATGGCGTTGTAGAGCGCAAAGGCGGATTGCTCGGCGATTGATTTAAAAACGACGAAATCGCTCTGCGAGAAAGGCGAGCCCATGGGGCCATTGGCGAGAGTGAGAACACCCAGGTCTTGCTGTCCGTAACGAAGCGATGCAGCCATGACCGACGCACTGCCAAAGGCGCTGCCGCGCAGTTTCGCCAACTCCGGCGCTTCTGAGAACTCGTTTAAGCAAACGGACTGTCCTGTTTGCCAGACGCGCCCGATCAGGCCCTCACCCGGAGTAATGGAGTGCAGTCGCAAATAACTCTCGAGCGCGATGGGAGTAGCCGCCGCTTGCTGCAAAATATTTGACGGAACATCTACGAGGGGCGGACAGCCATTGGAGATAAAGGCTGGAGTAAGTTTAGCGCCCGTTCGGTCGGTCAAATAAAGCGCGCCGCCGTGCGCATCCAGAATACGTGTCGCCCCCTCGACGATGAGCCGGTGCAGTTCTTGCGGTCGGATGGTTTCGCTGAAAGCTTCTCCGAGCCCATGCAGGAAATCGAAAACGAGGGTCTCTTCGACCTGAATTTCCTCATGGGAGCGTTCTAGTGCTCGAATCCTCTGCCTCTGGTAGTAGGCGGTAAAGATCCACCCGGCCACAGACGCCAGAAGCAGTCCGAAAAGAAGAGTCGGCCACATCATGCAGGGGCCAGCTTACTTCGAAGGCGTCTCGTGATGAAGGTCTTGTTTTAAATAATCGAGAACGTCTTTGAAGCGAAAGAAATTTTCCGGCGCAGCCTGGCAAAGGGCCTCGTGCGCCTCCAGCATGGTTTGCGCTTGCTGCTGTTTTCTGTCTTCTCGCGAGCCGTCCGACGCGCGCTCGAGCGTCTTACACTGCGGCGCACCCGAGCCATCGCCATGAATATCGAATATTTGATCCAGCCCAAGCCCGGAGAGCAGTTCCCGGCTGCGATTCCCACAATGAATAACATGAAGATGACCGCGGCCAAGTTCCTTCAAGCGCAACGCCACGCTCGCCATCGTTCCCATAAATGTCGAATCCATCATGGCGCAATCTGCCAAATCCATGACAAATTCGCGATAACCCCGGTCCAACATTTCGCGCGCGAACTCTTTCAGGTTCCCGCTGTTCAGGAAACTGCCTTTCCCCTCCACTCTCACCCATACGGTCGGACCATTTACCCCTACTTGAATCGATGACTCCACGTTTGCTCAATAAAAGATACAAGGCCGGCAGGCACGCTGTCAAACCCCGCCCAGCCTCTGGAAAGCTTCAGAGATTGATTCGAAATGGCGAAGTCAGAAGGCCGTATCCTGCAAAGCCGTGCATTCTTACTCCCACATGTAAGAATGGTTCTCCGCTACTACCCGGCCATTTTCGATTAATAAGCAGCGCCAGGCAATTACCCGTCCGTCGTCTAAAT
>QHOD01000292.1 GCA_003218615.1 Verrucomicrobiota bacterium | reverse complement strand
TTCCGTCAGCTCCTTGTTCGCCCTGGTGTGGTCGGCTACCATGCGTGCGCCGATCCTTTTCACATCCGCGCTTTTTCCTTGTTTCTCGGCCAATTTTCCATTCTCAACTTCCTGCTGGCCGCCGCCTGCCGCTTTCTGGATAAAGGCCACGTCCTTTTGGCCCAGTTTCACGACCTCGGTGCCGGGTGATTGGCCCGGAGCGGATTGTGAGCGAAGGTGAGGATTGCTTCCGATTGACGTATCCGTTTGGGCGCGAACGGTTCCGATGGTGCAGAGACTCCCAGCTGCGACGATCGCGATCGCTGGGATTGTTATAGATGTTGGTTTCATTGGCTGTTTCTTGTTAGAGTAATTTTTCTGTCATGACCGGCTCTTCCGGCACTTGAGAATCGCATCTTCGCAGCAGCTCGGATGTGGTTCGAAAGACAAGTTTTGTATAAAAACGGGCGCGTGACAAGACCGACAATCCCTCTTTGAGACGGTTGGCTCGCGTGTGGTGGTTTGAGAAGAAAAAGCGGCACGCCTGAAAAGACGTGCCGCATCATCGCGCAGTCAGTGTTTCCTATTGCAGCTTGCTTTGAGTTTGCTTGGCCAGATCGAGGTGTTCCTGAACCACTTTGGCGGTGTCTTCCGCGAATTTCTTCACGTCGGGATCGCTGCCGTTAGCTGCCTCGTCCTGAAATTCGGCGAGGTTCTTTTCGTGATCCTTTACCATCATGTTCATATAAGCTTTGTCCGAGCTCCATTTTTCGCTCGGTTCTTTGCTCGGTAGTTTGACGCCCTTTTTCTCGGCGATGGATTTCAGCTCTTCATTTGCCTTGCTGTGATCGGTCACCATTCGTTTGCCGAATGATTTCACATCTTCGCTTTGGCCGTTTTGGTCAGCCAAATTTCCCATTCCGCCTCTGGCGGCCTTCTTCATGAAAGCTTTGTCTTTTGGGCTGAGCGAGGAGGCTGTGCCGCCCAGTGTCACTGTGTGCGTAGGATGTGCCCAGGGACTTCGCCCCATTGCCAAGCCCGCGAAGCTTAAAGATGCGGCCGCGATAATAAGAATGCCAAACCGCGAAACAACTGTGAGTTTGCTTTTCATAGGTGATTTCCCGGTTGGGACACGGCGGAATAATTCCGACAATGGAGAATCGAAGATTGACGCCGGGCTGGATGCCACGTGTCAGGTCATCCCAGGAATTCGTCAGAGGCCGGTTTAAGCCGGGGAGATGTCTTGTTGGTACGAGCTCTCCACGCGCGTCGCCACGTCTTTGTACCCGTAATCAGCTTCGTAAATCTGCTTCATGCAGGTAAGCGATTTTGCCCCTTCGCCCAGCCGCTCGTAAACGAGCCCCAGATTATAGACGATCTCTTTCTTCATCGCGTCCATCGACAAAATCTCTTTCGACGCCTCTTCCAGTTGCTTCATCGCCAGATCAAGCATTCCCAGCTCGCCATAGCAGCGGCCCAGCAGGTTCATCGCTTTCAAACGCGCATTCGGATTTTGCCGTGCCCGCTGCAGCTCTGGCAAGGCTTCCCGAAAATGTCCGGCGTTCGCAAGATGCTCGCCCAGCTCAAATCGAAGCTGTAAATCAGTAGGGTTCCGTTCCAAACGTTTACGCGCGTCGTCGAGCAGAATTTCTGCACGCTTCTTTTTCGCGACCTTTAATGCATCCGACCTTGTCACATACAGCTCATGATCCGCCTCGTGCGTAGAGAGAAATTCTTCGTGCCCGGCAATCTCTCGTTCGAGGCCTTTGATTTTTAGATCGGAGACTTTCCGGATCAATCCCGGATCGCCGCCTTTTGTCAGATCGACGGCGTATTGATACCAGCCAACAGCCGCCTCGAAATCCTCCTTGTTCTCATTTAATGCGCCCAGGCGTTTCGCAAGATCGACATTGGCCGGCTCTGCCTGGTGACGGGCATATGTTTCCGCGATCTGCTGATCGAGCGATTCGCCGGTCAATTGCATCCGGCTCTGTTGCTCGAGGGAAATCGCCACTTCTTTGTCCTTGATCAGGTCGCGATAACTTTCGGCTTGTGTCCACCCACCGCTCCTCATTGAGGCGCGGGCGGAAGCATTCTTGCCGAGCCGAAGCGCTTCAGCATCGAGCGGGTTGATCGCGGTGATTTGATTGTAAATTACGACTTCCTGTTCGTGTTCTCCCAGTTCGTGATGTAAACGCCCAAGCTCGTGCAGCACTTTGGCGTCGCGCGGGTTTTCTTCCAGCAACGTTCGCAACGCGAACACGCCAATCTCAGGCCAGCCGGCTGCCACCGCTGCTTCTTTCAAGACGAGGTTCGCCTGCCGGTTGTAAGGTTCTTCTTCTAAAACTTTTTCCAGCATCTCCACCGCATGCTTTGGGTCTTTCTTGATTTCCCGCTGCGCCTTCATCACGGCGAACGACGCGATCGAGATATTGAAAAAACTTTTCTTCGCCGATTTCCTTTTGGTCACCTCAGCGCGACGCAACAATTGACGCCCCGTGAGAAACTGCGGTTCCTGCCTGAGGATTGCCTGCAAGAGCGAGATGGCGTAACCGAAATTGCGCAGCTCGATCGCAGCCACCGCCTTGAGCCAGTGACTGCGCTGCGTTTCGCTCAATTCTTTTTCCGTCTTAACGGCCATATTTACTGCCGAGTATAATTTTGACAGCCCCCGCCGTCATCACAAATGGTAGGAAGGTTTTGCGCCGAGGTGATTGAGAGCCTGCCCTGAGCGTTCTTGCACAACTCGTTGAAAAGCGCGAGGCAACTCCTAGGTTGAAGTTGCTTATGAAACCTTTCCAAATCGCGGGGTTGCCGGCCGACGAATTGAATAGGTTTCTCG
>QHOD01000291.1 GCA_003218615.1 Verrucomicrobiota bacterium | reverse complement strand
CTCGTCCCAAGTGCGTCCCGGAACTCTGCCGGTCGCATCGCCGGTGATAACGTATGGGACGCTCAGCACGACGAATTTCATCAGCGCCTTGCCGGCTGGTGCGCGACTCTGGTCTATGGCGGAATCATTCCAACTCACGATCATCGGCGCCGAAGGCAGTGCGCCACCGCGACATTGGAGATAGACTCGCGCGAAGAAATCGAGCGACGGTTCGGTAAGATGAACATGCGCGGATTGGCGCGCAGCAGATCCGGCTTTGTAATTGATCGGGCTGTCGAGCGCAACGAACATGACAAAAACGGAATCGCCCCGCTCGTACTGCTCCATTTTCCTGACGATTTGTTGTCCCACCATCCCCGCGCCGAGCAGGTCGAGCACGAGGTGACCGGGGTCCACATTCGAGACGACTAACTGGCCCACTGGAATTTCCTCGCCGCTTGTCAGGCGCACGGCAGTGGCGCGTTTTGCATCGCCCAGAATTTTCTCGACACGGACGTTCGTGCGGATTTCGCCGCCGTGCGCTTGCAAATGTTCAGCCAGAGCAAGCGTGACGCGGTTCATCCCGCCTTTGACGAGATTGTTGCCAGCGTTTTGCAAGACCGACGCAAACAGCCAGCCGAGCTCAGCACCACCGGCGTCGTCGGGCGACGCGCCGAGAAACGTTGTGAATGAACCAAACAGCGTTTTGGTCGTTTCGGCTTCGAGCGTCTGGTTCGCCCACGATCGGACACTCTGCATGCTAAATCGGTAGGCTTCCATACCTGCAGAGGATGCAGCGAAGTCTGCCGCTGCCGCAGGGAATGAAGGAGGGGGCGAAAACATGCTCGCGGTGATGGCGTCCTTTTGCGCGAGGAAGCGGTTCATCAAGGCGCGCCATGTCTCGGCGTCCTTGCGGGAGTAGCGGGCGATGTCGCCGACAGTCCTTTCAATGTCGCGATGTACGCTGATGATGTCGCCTTCGGGAAACGCGTGCGAGAAAGGAATCTCGGGTTCGATCAGTTCATAGCGGTCGAGCAAACCCAGTTCGTGCGGGACCGGCGAGAGGTTCGCCAGTTGATATCCGCTCGCGTGAAGGTCCGACCAAAAACCGGGCAGGGTTTCCTCTTCGGTTATGGTCATGCCGCCAACGGTGTGATATTGTTCGAGGACAAGAACCTTCAGCCCCGCCCGGGCGAGATAGCACGCGCACGTCAGACCGTTGTGTCCCGCCCCGATAACGATAGCGTCGTAAGGATGCGACATAGTGAGGACAAAACAAGGAGCGCGAGCGGCGCGAGATCGCTTACGTTCGTCGCCTTGTCATTCTGAGCGGAGCGAAGCGGAGTCGAAGAATCTCTCTCTTTACGCCGATTGGGTCCTCAGTCCTGAAAGTGAAAGACGCTTCGACCCATTCGACTTCGCTCAGGGCAAGACTTTCGCTCAGCCTGATAGCTTGGTTAGTCTTTTGGCGATCAATAAGTCCGTGAGCTAGCATTAGCATCAGCGTTCAAATCAATCCCCGCTTGCGGAAATCGCCGAGGTTTCCACCGGCGGAGCGTTCGATCATGTCGATGGTGAACTTGAGCAGGCAAACTTCCCAGGCGTCGTCCACGCCTTGGATGATGGCACTCAGCGGTTCGTCTGCGTTTTCGACGCGCCGCTTTGTTCGCGCGATCACGGCATCCACCGAATCGCGGATCGTCTCCTCCGCTACATTGGTTTTGCGAAATTGAAACCCATACCGCAGCACCGCGATGTTGCGCGCGTATTCACGCAATTGATTGACATAACGCTGCGCTTTATCGCCGAATCCTTCGAGCAACAAACGGCTGAAATGTTCCGGCGTGAGAATTTGCGGGCGCTCCGCGTGAATCTTCCCATTGCGAATCCGGACCTGATCGACTCGGTCCATTAATTCGGAGATGAGATAGAAATGAAAGCTTGTCGTGCCGAAGGTCGCGATCTGCTGCTCGGGTGCGAGGATCACCTGCGTGTTTTCAATCGCGTAATCGAAGTCGTCCTTTTTCATGCCCGATCTGAAGATAGAAGATCGACATCTCTGTCGCAAACTGCGCCTTCGGCGGTTGGCAGATCGACATCGGCGGTCATAGACCGCCGCTAAAGAAGCGCTGCCGCAGCTAGCGCCTTAGCCCTGGGACCCGGATCTATTGACCCTGCGGTGGCTGCCCTCCGCTTTCTGCGGACTGGAAGAGCGACAGGTATTCGCTGTAACCTTCCTCTTTTAGTTTCTCCACTGGAATGAAACGAATCGCAGCGGAATTGATGCAGTAACGGGCGCCGGTTGGGGGAGGTCCATCTGCAAAGACGTGACCGAGATGCGAAT
>QHOD01000288.1 GCA_003218615.1 Verrucomicrobiota bacterium | reverse complement strand
GCGGGCAATCGCCCAAACTCCAAGAAAAACAGCAGCGATAAGCAATAGAAAGCGACTGTCCATGTTCGGGATCACCATTCAGCACAGGAAGCTTCGCGGCAAGTTGCCGCGAAGGCCAGGCTCGCCACGGGACGAGTCCGTCCGACTGGCGGACTGGCCACCTGGGCTCCCCCAAATCAACCGTGTTTGCGATTGAAGCGCGCCACTTCCCGCGCAGTCTCGCGATCAACAGCGCGCTTTTTCAAATCCGCCCGTTTATCACGGGCCACTTTGCCTTGGGCAACACCGAGCTCGGCTTTGAGCTTGCCGTTTTTCCAGTAAAGCTTGAGAACAACCAGCGCCCGTCCGGCGACCTGCGTTTCGCCATAAAGCTTGTCGATCTCCTGTCGATGTAACAACAATTTGCGAACGCGTTTAGCCGCCGGAATCTCGTGGCTGGCTTGCGCGTAGGGCTGGATATCGGCGCCGTAAAGAAAGGCCTCGCCGTTTTCGATGCGCGCGAAGGCATCGCTGATATTTGCCTTCCCGGCGCGAATCGACTTGACCTCGCTCCCTTTCAGCTCGATGCCGGCTTCGTAGCGCTCGAGAACATGATAATCACGCAGCGCCTTGCGATTAACAATCGACTCAGCCGCCATATTGCAGACAGGCTGGAACTCTGCGCAACGGACTAGGCGCCGTCGGATGAACCCTCGACCGACTCGTAGGTCAACTTACCGGCGATGATTTCCTTGAGTGCAATATCGGTAAGCGAAGCACGCGGACCAACCTCCACCATCGGTCGATGTCCCAAGCCGAGCTGACGCACGCGCTTGGAGACAACGTTGATCAGAAGTTGCTGATTCGGGATCACCTGAGCTGCTTCCTGGAGAAGTTGAGTCGTCATATGGCGCAAGGAACGAACGGGGCGGAATGCTTCCGTCGGGAATTGAAGAATGCTCGGCGCGCTGCCTGCGAGGAGAGATGGAGTGAGTTGCGGCGCGAGCATGGTAAAAAATGAGTGTTGAGTTTCGAAGTGGAGCGGGCAGTTGTCAACGGATTTGTTGTTGCCAACGCGCAGTTACTCTGAGTCGAGAAGTATGCCAGTTTCAACGGGGAGTTTTTCGGCAATCGCTCTCAGCTACGGATCATTTGCGCTGCCACTGGCCGATCCAGGTGCCCCACCCATAATATCCGAAGGGAATCAGCCGTCCCGCGGACACGAGTTCGTCGACTTGCGCCCGGAGAGGCGCTGCTTTCGGCTCGGGTCCGAAATAATCGTCGATCACAAGCCAGCAACCGTGGGCCAGCAGATCGCCATAGCAATCCAGGTCCCGGCGCACGTTGTCGTCCGCATCAAAAATAAACAGGCCCACTTCGCCGCTGCCCAGCGTCTGCCGCACGGCCGAGGAAGTTTTTTCATCGAACGATGGCCCATTAATCAAAGTTACGTCCTCAAGCACGCCAAATCGCGCCAGGTTCTTCTTCAAATCTTTGATGATATTCCTGCTCGGTATTCTGAAGTGTTTTAATCGTCCTCCGATTTCGATGCTAATGATCTTTTTCAGCGAGCCGGACTCACGTGCCCCGAAAGCGGCGGCAATAGTCGAACCGCCAATATAGGGGCCGATCTCGAGGACGTTGCCCGCGCCGAACTTGGCGAAGTGATAGATGAGAAGCAAGACATCCATATGTAACATGGATGCGATTCGCCCGACTTTTTCGAGCCGATAGCGAGTCTCGTGACTGCGATACTCCATCACCTTGCGCATTAGCTCGAGGATCTGATCGGCATGCGCAGAGTTGCTCAGAGCAGAATCGGACTGAGAAAGCACCGGCCGATTCTACTGGGGCAATACGGCCGCGCAAGCTCCTCGCTAGACGCCGGTACCGCAGCTACAGAATTAAAGTTCGAAGCTCCTTGCCACAGCGCGCAAAATACGCGAAGTAAGGACGCGCGTTTCAATGGCGTGGCGGATCCGACGATTAGTTCGGGCTGTGGCTCAGCTTGGTAGAGCGCCTGGTTCGGGACCAGGAGGCCGTGGGTTCAAATCCCACCAGCCCGATAATCTTTGTTGCGTCTGCGCCGGGGCGAGCAAGCGAGTCACACATGCGCAGCGACCGCGTTTCGCCCCAGGAGCTTCACGACGACTTCGGTTAAAACGAGCTCGTGATCGAGTTGCGTGGTCACCAACTGAAGATTCGCCTCCAGACACGCTTGCATGGCCTCAATCAATTGTCCCGTCCCGAACCGATGCGCGTGCTGCGCTGCGATCCCCAAAGCATAGGCATTGATCGACCCATCCTTCTTTCGCGGTAAATGGTCCGTGGCCTCAGCGGGCAGACGATTGATCGCCGAGATGAATTGGAACGGCGAGTACGGCCGCGGAAGGCGATGACGTTCCATCAAATCTTTGGCCAGCAACAAATTCCGGATCGTTGGCAGGATCGCGACCAGTAAAATACCGATGGCGCTTTCGCCTTGATCCAGTAATCGTCGCACAAGTTTGAGCGCGAGTTCGAGATCACGCGTTGCCAGCGCATTGCTTAATTCGAAAATGACGCCTGCCCGCGAAAGCGGCACCAGTTCCCGGACAAGATCGGCATGTACTCCGCGATCCTTTCCCAGAAAGATGTCGATCTTCTCCAGTTCGTTCTCGATTTGGCGGCTGTCGCCACCGGTCAACAATACGAACAGATCACTTGTAAAACGAGCGACGCTTGTCCACTTCAGTGGCGCTGATCAAAAATATGACGTCGGATCCTGGGCCGTTTTCGACCAGATCTGATAATTGTTCGAGCGCAGCTTGAACGCTCGCGGCGCGGCTGATCGGGGTGTCGCCGAGGAAATTCGCGTTCTTTAGCCAAACTACTTTTGTGCTGCCAAAGAAAGGTAACGTCTGGAGCGCTTCGATTGTCGATCTTATGCGTGCCGCTGCTTGCTCGGCATTTTCGGCCACGCCATCGATCACTTCCAATCCGAAATCGCCCGCCTCTGGTGGTGTCAGTTCGGTCGCCAGCTCGGCGGCCACACGTTTTACTTCCGCTTCGTCCGACCCAAGTACGGCATAAACATTGGCGTTTGCCGGCTTTGTTTTCGCTTTTGGCATTGGAGATTTTTTCGCATTGCGCATCCACAAATACAAGACTGCGTCTATCACTCGGTGCGGATCGCAACTGCCCAAACGATCGAGCCGTTATCGCAAAACGGAGACCAGAAAACAAATACTGAGCTAAACGAAGAAGACTTTGAACGGCACGACGCCGCGCCGTTCCGTGTCTTCGATGTCAGAGACTAAAGTTTGCGAGTCCGCCCCTTAGCCGTTTTTAATGGCCGCCATGGCCGTGGCCCCCGCCCTGACCAGTGCCATGAAATCCTCCTCGGCCGGATTTTACACTCGGGCCGTGACCGACACCCCGCATCGCGCTCGTATGACCCCTGCCAATGTTAGTGGCGCTCTTGCCATGGATGCCGCTCTTGCCATGGATGCTCTGAGCATGCAGCGCGGCCTGGTCCGACCGGTGAGCGTTGCTCACGATCCTGCCAAGATTGAGCCCGTTATCGTGGGCAATTTTCCCCCAGCCTTCCCCAGCTTGGTGCATTGCTACGATGTCGTCGAAGCTTTGGCCAGATGCATTAGCCAGCAAGTGTGCATTCTCTAATTCACCATAACCGAGCCCCGTCGACGCTCTCTCGGCTTGCAGTGTATCCACGGGAACGCCGGTCTCGTCAGAGATTCTCGTCACGACTGCTCCGTTCGAAACAACGGCGCCGAATACGAGAAAGAATGCCGCTATAATTAAACTCAACGTTTTCATACTAATTAAACTCCCCTTTTGTACACAGGTTTCGATTTTAGGGCGGCGAATGGTTCCCTGATTTACGA
>QHOD01000051.1 GCA_003218615.1 Verrucomicrobiota bacterium | reverse complement strand
GCCACGAGAGTTCTTCGATCAATCGCTTCGTTTGCGTGAGCGCGCCGGGCGCCGCTTGTAAAACTGACTGGGCAAACTTTTGCGCTTCGTTCATCAAATCATCTTTAGCGACAACGCGATTGACGAGTCCGATTTCTTTTGCGCGCTCGGCGTCAATCAATTCGGAGCCGAGTAATAGCTCGCGCATGTTTCGTTCGCCGACTTGCCGGCGCAAAAAAGTCATGACCAAACCTGCTACCAAACCGCGACGCACCTCGGGATAGCCAATTTTCGTTCGTTCTGCTGCCACAACAAAATCGCACGCCGACATAATGCCTGCGCCACCTGCGACCGCCGCCCCATGCACGGCCGCGATCGTAATGAGGCGCGTTTGGCTGAGGATAACCAAAGTCCTGGCGACCATCTCTGCGGTTGCATGCGCTTTGGTGTGGTCGGCCGCTTCCCTCAAATCCAACCCGGTGCAAAAGGCTGCGCCTGCTCCGCGCAAAATAAGCACGCGCTCTTCGGGTTGATCGGAGGCGACTTTGACCGCAGCGCTCAGTTCGTTGAGCAGATCGAGCGTCAGCGCGTTACGACGCTCCGGTCGATTAAGCACTATCGTTCTGATCTGCGGAGTCTGTTTTTCAATGAGGACGACGGGCATAACGCGAATGTCGAATTAAACTTGAATCACGCCGGTGTGGAAATTTCCCTTGGGCATCGGACGCGAGGCGTATTCCAGCAATTGGATAAGAACATCCCGGGTCTCATGGGGTTGAATGATCGCATCGACCCAGCCTCGCGCCGCGCCATATCGGATATCGGTCTGTTCTTCGTAACTCTGTTTCACTTTCGCCCGAAGTTCTTCGAGTTCTTCGTGCGTCGTTTTTTTATCACCTCGTTCACGGGCGCGGGCGAGGATCGAAAAAACGGTGTCGGACGCCTGCGCAGCGCCCATGACGGCGTAGCGCGCAGTGGGCCAGGCAACAATAAATCGCGGATCGTAAGCCTTTCCGCACATTGCGTAGTTGCCAGCCCCGAATGACCCACCGACGACCACCGTGATCTTTGGTACGACGGAATTGCTGACTGCGTTTACCAGCTTCGCACCGCTGCGAATAATTCCGCTCTCTTCTGAGTCGCGCCCGACCATGAAGCCGGTGACGTCTTGGAAAAAGATGATCGGCAAACTCGTTTGATTGCAATCCATAACGAAACGCGCCGCTTTATCAGCGCTATCGGAGTAAATGACTCCGCCCATCTGAATACCTTCTTTTTTCGTCCGGACTTGTAAGCGCTGATTGGCCACGATCCCAACGCCTCGCCCGTCAATACGCCCATACGCCGTTACGATTGTCTTGCCGTAGTCCGCTTTGTATTCGTCGATTGAATTTCCATCGACGACCGACGCGAGCAGGTCGCGCACATCGTATTGCTTTTGTCCGTCAAAGCTGATCAAATCATAGACAGCATCCGGGCCCTTCGCCGGTTTCGCGGTTTTCTTCTGCGACTGGGATGTTTTGGATTCTTTTGCTTCTGGCAGCAATGCGATGAGCGAGCGAAGGCGCTTTAGACAGGACGCGTCGTCCTTTTCATAAAAATCAACGGTCCCGCTAACTTCCGCGTGCATTCGCGCGCCGCCCAGTTCCTCTGCATCGACAATTTGTCCGATGGCCGCTTTGACAAGCGAAGGCCCAGCCAGGTAAAGACCGCTTCCCTTCGTCATCAAAATTTTGTCGCATAGAACCGGAAGATACGCGCCACCCGCAACACAATTGCCCATAATGGCAGCAAACTGGGGAATGCCGGCAGCAGAGATGACGGAGTTATTGCGAAAGATCCGGCCGAAATCGTCTTCGTCCGGAAAGATTTCATCCTGCATTGGCAGGAATACGCCCGCAGAATCGACCAGGTAAACGATCGGCAGAGAGCATTCGAATGCGACGCGCTGGGCACGGATCACTTTTTTGACCGTTTGCGGAAAGAAGGCGCCGGCCTTCACCGTCGCGTCGTTAGCGATGATCATGCACGGAACGCCCTCGACATTGCCAATGCCGGCGATAACACCCGCCGCCGGAATCTTACCCCATTGCTCGTACATTTTGTAAGCAGCCCAGAGACCGATCTCGAAAAATGACGAATCTTTGTCGAGCAAAAGGCCAAGGCGTTCGCGCACCGGCAGCCGGCCCATTTTTCGCTGACGTTCATGACCAGCTTTGCCGCCGCCCTCCCGCAGGACAGCTTCCTCCTTGGCAATTGCAGCGCAGTGGGCGCGCAACAGTTCGCTGCTGGAAGATGTCGATCTACCGGACATAACGCGAAGCACGCTTAATCTGGGGAGGAGACTGAATCAAGTGTAACGGCGGCTGTCCTCAGCCGCAGTACCGTGAGTGCGCAGACACGCGCCCCCTACAGTGCCTCAATAAATGTCGTTGTCGGAGCTATAACCAGAGTCTCCGCGAATGGAGCGCAACCGCGCGCGACTTCCCCATTCCGATTCGGGCCGATTAATTTGCCCGACAGTGATCTTGACAAGCCACGGCGCCGCAGCCAGGGCACCGATTGCAACGAGCGCAATCGCAGCTGCCTGGCGGAGTGGAGGCTTGATCTTGTCTGCCATCAATATGCCCAGGCCCAAGCCAATGGCTGTGCGCGTCACTACCAGCAACGGATCAACCGGAAGCTGCCCGGCGGTTTTTGAAATGGATATCGGGAGAGACATCGCCTACCATATACGTCTCGTTTCGAAAAAAGAAACGGGAAAATCTTCGCGACTTCGAAAATCCGGTCAGCTCTCGTTTCAATGCTCAATCCGATCTACGCGCTCATTCTCGCCGGCGGTAGCGGCGAGCGGTTTTGGCCATTGAGTCGCCACGCCCGGCCGAAGCAACTGCTTCGACTCGTCTCTAAGAAAACTCTTCTCGAAGAAACCGTGGCGCGGCTTGATGGCTTCGTTCCGCGTGAACGCATTCTGATTCTGACCAACGCCGAACAGGAAGCCGCAGTTCGCAAATTGCTCACCGCGTTCCCAGAGGAAAATATCGTTGCAGAACCGGCCAAACGAGATACCGCTGCGGCAGTCGCGCTGGGCACTGGTTGGGTGGCGGCCCGCGATCACGGGGCCACGATGATCGTGCTTCCGGCCGATCATATCATTGCGAATCGCGTGGCCTTTCAGGAAACCTTGGCATTGGCCGCGGATGCAGCGGTAGAGACGGGCGAGCTTGTAACCATCGGCATCAAGCCAACGTGGGCTTGTCCTGGCTTTGGTTACATCGAGCATGGTCGGGCGGTTCATTTACGGAAGCGCAACGATAAAGATGCAATTCATCGAGTCGTGCGCTTTCGCGAAAAGCCCAATCCCGATCTGGCTGAATCATTTTTACGGAAAGGGAATTTTCGATGGAATGCAGGAATGTTTGTCTGGTCCGTGCCTACCGTTCTGGGTGAATTCAACCGGCACGCGCCCGAGCTTGCAGATTTCATTTCCCAGCTTCGCGCTCCCGAAAATTTCGAAAACGTTCTGCGCGAGCGCTTCAGTAAACTGCCCCGGATCTCATTCGATTACGCGATTATGGAAAAGGCCGACCGAGTGCTGGTCGTCGAAGCGAGCTTTGATTGGGACGATATCGGAAGCTGGAGAGCAGTGGCAAACTATTTCAAGAACGACGAACAAAGGAATGCCGCGAACTGCGCCATTACCGCAGTCGATTCCACGAATAACATCGTCTTCGATGAGGCCGACACGACGATAGCTTTGCTCGGGGTACACAATCTTATCGTTGTCCGAACCGGGGATGCAATTCTGGTTTGTCACCGTCACCAGGCGGAAAATATCAAGAAATTGATCGGTAAGCTTCCGCTGGAACTGCAATGATCTAACCGGTGATGAACCCAATTTTGGCTCTCGATTTTGGCCGGGCACGCATCGGAGTGGCCATCTCTGACGAGTTGCAATTATTGGCGCATCCGCTCGAGACGATCCCATCGACTGAGCAGGCGACCTCTCGGTTGGAGGCGATTGTTCGTGAAAAGAAAATCGATCACGTTGTTGTGGGAATTCCGCGTCAGATGAGCGGCACAATTGGCGCCGCCGCAACCGAAACTCTCCAGTTCGTAGAAAAATTGCGAGCGATTCTTGCGTGCCCAGTCGTCACGTGGGACGAGCGGCTGACCACGGTTGCGGCGCACCGCGCGTTGCGAGAGGCCGGCAAAAAAACGCGCCATACCCGCGGCTATGTGGACCAGGTAGCAGCTCAGATGATCTTGCAGGGATATCTCGACCGGCGACAACACTTGGCGCATGCCGAGGAAACATCGTGCTAGATTGCGATGTCGCGACGGTTGAAATTGATCGTTGCATACGACGGGAGAGGATTTGCGGGGTGGCAAAGCCAATCCCATCGCAACACGATTCAGGACCACCTTGAGCGTGCGCTTGAACATATCAGTGGCAAGGCTGTTCGTGTTCACGGCGCCGGACGAACCGATGCCGGGGTGCACGCCCTCGCTCAATGCGCACATGTCGATCTTGCCGACAGCCGTTTATCCGCCGCGCGTTGGACGGGAGCGCTCAACGCACGATTGCCTCCGACGATTCGCGTGCTTCGATGCCGATATGTTTCAAAGGATTTTCATGCTCGCTTGTCCGCAAAAGGAAAAATCTATCGCTACAGAATCTGGTCCGCTCCGGTCTTGCCGCCATTCGAACATGCCTCCGCCTGGCACATCGCGCGCCCGCTGAATCTCGAGGTTCTGAGAACGGCGGCTAAATCTTTCGTTGGCACCCATGATTTTGCCAGCTTCGCTGCCAATCGCGGCAAGTCCGGTCGCCGCGGCGACACGGACTCGTCCCGTGGCGAGCGGGAAACAAGCACGATTCGGACAATTTATTCTGTGCACGTTCGGCAGAGCGGTTCCTGCCTAACGATCGAGTTCGATGGCGACGGTTTTCTCTACAAGATGGTTCGTTTAATCGTAGGCTCGCTCGTCAAATGCGCGCTTGGAAAGTTACCCACTCAAGACCTGACTGATCGGCTCGCTTCCGCGCATGTGGGTTCTGCCCGTTTTGCCGCTCCCCCCGAAGGATTATTCCTCGTCCGCGTCCGCTATTGACCCAGAACCAGGTGCGATATCTTTGCCGAAGCGAAAGCCCGTTCGCAAATAACCGAGCGCCTGGTAAAATCGATGCGCGCCTTGGCGTTCGAACCTTGTTGTCAAAGTTACTCGTGTAACCTTTCTCCTGGCGAAGTTCTTCTCCGCGGCGGCAATCAAAGCGCGACCAACTCCGCGCCGCCGCTGCTTTTCCGAGACAACAAGTGCAACAATCTTCCCGGATGGATCATTGTGTTCGTGGCTGACATGCGTGAGCGTCCCGATCATCCCGCAAAGTTTATTGTCGATCTTGGCGATGAACGTGCTGCAACGCGCATCCCTTCCAATCGATTTCAAACGCCTTCTCATTTCGGCGCTCGTCGTTTCGTAGCCAAGCTCGCACATGAGCCCAGCGAGCCCAGACGCATCGCTCAGCCTGGCAGCGCGAATCCTAACGGCATCCACTGTCGAACAGTCTATTCGTTCGCTTCGTATTCTCTCAAGCGTGGCAATAGCTGTTCCATAATCGTCGCCACGGATTCATCAACGGTTTGCTCGTCGGTACGAACAACAATTTCAGGGTCCTCCGGCGCTTCATACGGCGCATCGATTCCAGTGAAATCGCGAATCTCACCCGCTCGCGCTTTTTTGTAGAGGTTCTTCGGATCTCGCGTTTCGCAAACCTCCAACGGCGCATCGACAAACACTTCGATAAACTCCGCGTTCCCTTCCAGAGCAATTTCGCGCGCCCGGCGCCGATCCATTCGATACGGTGAGATGAACGCCGTAATGACGACCGTACCGGCATCGGCCATTAACTTCGCGACTTCGCTTACTCGGCGGATGTTTTCCAGCCGGTCGTCGGGTGAGAATCCGAGATTTGAGTTCAAACCATGCCGGACGTTGTCGCCATCGAGCACGTATGTGTACATCGCGCGATGAAACAACTCGCGCTCGAGCGCCTGCGCAATGGTCGATTTTCCAGCGCCGGAGAGACCGGTCAACCAAACCACTGCTCCGCGATGACCGCTTCGCATCGCACGCTGTTGAGCGGTGATTTTGCCCTCGGTCCAAAAAATATTTTGACTCTTTGTAACCTGTCTGTCGGTGTAAACGCCGCCGAAAATCGTGCCGCCGCCGCAGATCTCCCCATCGTCTACGATAACAAATCGCCCGAGATTTGGGATTCGATCATGATTATCAATGACAAGCGGGCCGCGAGTTTGAATCGTAAGTTTACCAATTTCATTTCGCTCCAACTGTTCGCGCCCGTCGTTTTTTGTCTCAAGTGTTGACGAATCCATAACCTCCTCGATCGATACGACCTGACATTTCAGGTCCTGTGTCGCCAGACGCAGATTGTAGAGATGACCGAGGCGCAGCGGCTCGCGCACGATCCAGAAAAGATCAGCGTGAAAGCGATTTGTCTCGATCGGTGTTTCGTTTTCATGCGACGCGACATAGCCTCGTTCGACGAAAATCTGTTCGCTGAGTGTAATCCCGACAGAGTCGCCTGCCACGGCGGGGCTGGTTGCCAGTGCGTTCCATCGCTCGATCGAAGCAACCACCGACGATTTATTTGCCGGCGAAAAAACCAACTGATCCCCTACCCGCAACGTTCCGGTCTCGATCCGGCCCGCTATGATTCGGCGCACGTCAAAACGATAAACGTCTTGAACGCAAAAGCGCAGCGGAAGATCGACATCGGGTTTTTGCGGCTGTAACAGGTCGAGCGCTTCGAGAACACTCGCACCGCAATACCATTTCATTTTCATTGTCGCGCGCGCGACGTTCTCTCCTTGTTTCGCCGAGGCGGGAATGAACGCGCTTGCTTCCAGACCAAGATCGACAAGGAACTTTCGGTAATCGCTCTCGATCTCGTGAAATCGCGCTTCCGAGAAATCGACCAGGTCCATTTTATTCACGACCACGATGATCTGCTTGATTCCCAGCAGGCCGAGCAAGTAAGCGTGACGGCGGCTTTGCTCGCGCACGCCTTCGTTGGCGCCGATCACCAGGATCGCAGCGTCTGCGCTCGACGCCCCCGTGATCATGTTTTTTAAAAATTCCTTGTGGCCAGGCGCGTCGATGATGGCGTAGCGCGCTCGCGCCGTTCGAAATGGAATTTGGGTCGTGTCGATTGTGACATTTTGCTTTTGCTCTTCGATCAGTGCATCGAGCAGGAAAGCGAATTCAAACTCCATCCCCTCGGCCGCACAGGCCTTTTTTATATCTTCGATTTTGCCCTCGGGAAGCGAACCTGTGTCGTGCAGGATCCGGCCAATGAGCGTTGACTTGCCGTGATCGACATGACCGACGAAAACGACCTTCAACGGAGAAGCCGCTGACGATTGCGGATCAGCCATGGTTGGTGTAGCGCATTGGCTGTTTGATATTTCGTCGCGCCGTTCTGATTGAAGCGACGACGATAGCGAGAATTTCGTTTGCTTCCGCTCGCAACTCTTTGCAACTCGTTCCGCTAACCAGTTCGAGCTCAATCAACATGTCGATCCAATACAGCGTTTCATCGCCCTCCTCTTCGACAATCCCCAGTTTCGCGATGACATCCGCCCGTGATCGCGGACGTGCTGCCGCGAGGTAATTCTCGCCCACTGCTATTCCTGAACGCAGTAGTTGGTTACCGATAACGCGCGCGACCTCCGCTTTAGATAACGTCTGCACAAGTCGGGCGACTAGAATTCCGAACCTGAAGGTGCGCCTGCGAAAATCATCCGTCGACATCACACCTTCAGCGGCACATGCGCTCTGCTCTTTTCTTTCCGCACTCCGCACTCCGCGATCCGCAATCATAAGAATCCTTTCGCTCTTAGCTTTTGCATTGCGTTGCGTTCGTGATGATCCTGGGCGCGGCCGGCGCGTTCGCTGGTGCGCGTCGCCTCTAATTCGGCGATAATTTCGTCGATGGTCGATGCCGTGCTTGCGATCGGCTGCGTGATGGGACTACACCCAAGCGAACGAAACCGTTTTCCATTTCGCGCGAAATACATTTTCGGGATCGGAATGTTCTCGCGCTGGATATAACGCCAAATATCGGCCTCGGTCCAATCAAGCAATGGTTGCACACGAACGTGCTCGCCCTTTTCTGGAGATGTCGCGAATTGTCCCCAAAATTCCGGCGGCTGATCTTTGTAATCCCATTCGAACTGCGCATTCCGCGGCGAAAAATATCGCTCCTTCGCACGGGTCGGATCTTCATCGCGTCGAATGCCAGTGATAAGCGCATCCCATTTATAATCCGCTAGTGCTTGCTGAAGCGCGACAGTCTTCAGCTCATGTGTCACGGTAACCGGATCGTGCGTCTCGTAACCGATGCCGCGCTCGCGCGCTTCGGTGTTGATCTTCACGATCAGATTGAGGTTGTAGTGCTTCGTTGCCCAATCGCGAAACTCCAGCATCTCGGGAAATTCGTAGGTGGTATCAATGTGCAGAACGGGAAACGGGATCTTTCCAAAAAACGATTTCCGCGCGAGCCAGATGAGGACGTTGGAATCCTTCCCCATCGACCACGGCATGGCGATGTTTTTAAAGGCATGATACGCTTCGCGAAAAATGAAAATGCTCTGGTTCTCAAGGTAATCGAGATGAGTGCGTTGGACCGAGGTCATGATTCGTCTGGTAGGGGCGGGTCACCTGAACCGCCCGCTGCGCGAGGCATGATATTCGACGAGCGGGCGATTGAGGTCAATCGCCCCCAGCTGAATATGATTGCTGGTTTCACGCCGGGATTCAGCTTGCGCGATGGGCGTCGCATTCTAACCTTTTCTCATGCCCGAACCTCGCTCGACGGCGTACGATTCAAAGACCGAGGGCAACGTGATTTTTACGCGCTTCGATGCTGCTCTGAACTGGGTGCATAAAAATTCGCTGTGGCCAATGCCGATGGGCCTCGCCTGTTGCGCGATTGAATTGATGGCCACGGCGGCTTCACGTTTCGATATCGCGCGCTTCGGCGCCGAAGTCATGCGTTTCTCGCCACGCCAATGTGACGTAATGATCGTGGCTGGCACGGTCACTTACAAAATGGCTTTGGCGGTGAAAAGAATTTATGAACAAATGCCAGAGCCAAAATGGGTAATCGCTATGGGCGCGTGCGCTTCCACCGGCGGAATGTATCGCTCCTACGCCGTTCTCCAAGGGATCGATCAGCTTCTTCCCGTTGATGTTTACGTTTCCGGTTGTCCGCCGCGTCCGGAAGCATTGCTCGCAGGACTGATGAAATTGCAGGAAAAAATTTCGGGTGAGCGCTCGTTCAGGAACCAAAAACCCGAACTGGTCGAACGATTCGAGGCAGCACTGCCATGACTTGCGAGGAAGCGCTGGCTTCGCTCGAGAAATCACTCGGCGAGAAGATTCAGAATAAAACTGAGTTCCGCGGTGAAATGACCTATACAATTCCCGCTGCTAATCTTCGCGAAATCGCAAAATTCTGCCGCGACGAACTTTCGTTCGATTATCTGATCGACATCACCAGCATCGACAACTCCGGCGAGGAACCACGATTTGAAATTGTTTACGAGCTTTATTCGATGTCGCTCGGCGCCCATCTGCGATTGAAACTACGAGTGTCGGAAGCTGCCGGCAGTGTCGATACCGTTTCAGATATCTGGCCGACCGCGAATTGGCATGAACGCGAAATTTACGACATGATGGGAATCAAATTCGACGGGCATCCCGATCTCCGCCGTATTTTGATGTGGGACGGTT
>QHOD01000050.1 GCA_003218615.1 Verrucomicrobiota bacterium | reverse complement strand
CCTTGCCGGCTTTGTCATAATGCGACGTGTCGTTAAACAACGTCAGCCGGGCACGCGTGGCATCCTTGAAATCGACAATGTTCAACGCAGCGGGTTTCTGGTCGAGATTGTCGCGGTAACGGCGCGGATCGAATCCAAGGAGCGAGCTGAGCAGAAGCCGAATCGTCGCCTTGTGCGAGATCACGAGGATGTTTTTGCCCGAGTGCTCGCGCACCAGCTCAATCAGCGCGGGCAAGGCGCGCGCGGTGACGGCCAGGCCGCTTTCCCCGCCCACCGGTGCAAATGTGTAAGGATCTTTCTCCCATTCTGCGGCTTCTTCCGGAAATTTTTCTTCCACTTCGCGTCGCGTCATCTGTTCCCAGCGACCGTGCGAAATTTCCCGAAACCCGTCGCGCGTCTGGACCTCGAGTTTGTGCGGCGCAGCCAGAATTTGCGCGGTCTCAACCGTGCGACCAAGGGGCGACGCGTAAACGGCGACAATCTTTTCATCACTCAACCGCTCAGCCAACCGGCGTGTTTCCTCGCGGCCTTCATCGGAAAGCGCCACATCTGTTGCGCCGGCAAATCGATCTTCTGCGCCTAAGACAGTGACGCCATGTCGGACCAGGAAAACTCGCGTTGCAGTTGATGCCATACGACCAGCTTGGTCATGACGTAAATTCCGCCAAAATGCAATCCCACTTCGTTGATCAAAGATGATAGTGTGATCATTGACGCTACATTTCGTCGGTGGAAACGGAGTCCAAGCCGCGCGCAATTGTGCATCTCGACATGGATTGCTTTTACGCGGCGATCGAGGTCCGTGACCGGCCGTCGCTGCGGGGCAAGCCGATTGGCGTGGGCGGTGCTCGCGACCGGCGCGGCGTTCTAACAACGTGTAATTACGAGGCGCGGAAGTTCGGCGTGCGTTCGGCGATGCCGACTTTCATGGCTCTGCAACGCTGCCCAAACCTGATCGTGCTGCCAACGCGCTTCGATATTTACCGGCGCGAAGCCGCGGTCATTCGCGGAATCCTGCACCGGTTCACGTCGTTGATCGAACCCCTTTCGCTCGATGAAGCTTATCTTGATGTCACTGCGCATCCGGGCGCGCCGGAGCCATTGGCGCAAGTGATCCGCGGGACGATTTTTCGAGAAACAAAACTTACCTCATCGGCGGGGATCGGTCCGAACAAATTGGTTGCGAAGATCGCCAGCGAAATAAACAAGCCAAACGGCCAATTCGAAGTTAAGCCGGAGCAGGTGCCCGCCTTCATGAAAGATTTGCCAGTGCGCAAAATCTGGGGAATCGGCGAGAAGACCGAGCGAAAATTGGAAGAGCTCGGCGTGAAAACCTGCGGCGCGCTACAGCGTTTATCTCGTCCGGAACTTGTCGATCTTTTCGGCAAGTTCGGTCTCGATCTCTTCGATCTTTGCCGCGGTATCGATCACCGGCCGGTGGAACCTGATCGTCCGCGCAAATCGCTCAGCACAGAGGAAACCTTCGCTGTCGATCTTACCACGCTCGAACAGTGCGAAGAAAAACTCGAAGAACTTTTCCAGGATTTGATGGCCGATCTTGCGCAAAAGGAATCGACCCGAGCGATAACCAAGATCTTTGTGAAACTGAAGTTCGGCGATTTCACGCGCACGACCGCCGAACGCGCCGGGCTTGCGCCCACTTTGCAAGATTTTCGCTCTCTTCTCGCCGAAGCATTCGTTCGCGCTGAAAAACCCGTGCGCCTTATTGGCATTGGCGTCCGCTTTGCCGAGACGACGCCGGAAAGGGCCCAGATGGATCTGCTGTAGGGGAAGCTGACAGCTTCCCTACAGGATCTCAGTTCGACAACCTAAGGCGACCCAGCCGAATATTATTTCGCCGTCACGGGAGTTAGCTGGTTGGCAATCAACTGCCAACCTGCCGCACCTTTTACCCAAACATTTATGCTGCGGAATTGGCCGCTTGCCTGTTTGCCGGTGTACTGACCTTTGATAGTTACGCGGCTGGTGACCACCGCCACGTTTCCGTGAATCCGCACCTTCATGTCCTCAGCTTCGCTAATTGAGTCGAGCGAGGTTGCGCCGGATTTGAGATGGGCCAGGCGCTCACCCTTCGTGTGTGTCTCTCCCGCACCATTCGTGAATGTGTAATCATCGGTCCAGATTTGCTCCAGCGTCGCCGCGTCCTTTTGAAGCAAGGCCGTCCGATATTTCTTGATCGTCTGCCTGACCTCTTGCTCGGCAGCAGCATCCGCGTTTTGAGCGACAGATTGTTGTCTCCCAAGAGATAGCAGGGCCACGGTGAAAATTGTGACATAGATGATCTGTTTCATATGCAAACTCCTGTCCTGGTCGTTTAGGAGAATGCACGCGCGAAGTCAATAGCCGCTAAAGGCGCCGGTCAGATGAATCTGCTCTAGTAGCGGCTGTCTCAGCCGCAATCGCAGTGTCCCACGTTCGCCGGGGCGAGCGCCTCCATCTTTTAATCCGCTTCGCCCGTGTGATATTCAAGAAATCCGATGACTTCCACCCAGGAGCGGAAAATCAAGCAAACTGGTTGCGACGCCCGCTTCGATAATCTGACGCGGCAACTCTACGCGACCGATGCTTCGATTTACCAGATCGAGCCGATCGGCGCGGCGTTTCCGCGTAGCGCGCGGGAAGCGAGCGCGGTCATTCGCGCAGCGGCTGAAGCAGGCGTTCCGGTCACTCCGCGAGGTGCGGGGACCAGCCTGGTTGGAAACGCGATCGGGAAAGGATTGATCGTCGAATTTTCGCGCTACAACCGTCAGATCACTGATCTGGATCTCGAAAAACAAAGCGTGCGCGTCGAAGCCGGGGTCGTGCTGGATCAGCTCAACGACTTTCTCCGGCCGCACGAATTTTGTTTTGGCCCGGATGTCGCGACCAGTTCGCGCGCAACGCTGGGCGGAATGATCGCGAATAATTCCTCCGGGGCGCGTTGCCCAATTTACGGGACGACGGCTGATCACGTGATCTCATTGGAAATCGTGATGGCCGACGGTCGCATCGAAAAGATCGGTCCTATGCACGAATCGTTGCGCGGCGAGCGCATGAAGATCGAGAATCTCATCCGCGCGAAAAGCGCCGAAATGGCTAAGCGTTGGCCGCCGGGTTTGATAAAGCGCTGGCCCGGTTACGGCATCGAAAGATTCCTGCGTGCGCCGAATGATATCACCAATATTCTCGCGGGCAGCGAAGGGACGCTCGCAGCGATTTTCTCCGCGGAACTAAAAATCTCGCCACTGCCCCGCGCAAAAGGTTTGGGCCTGATCTTTTTCGCGTCGGTGGGCGAAGCGATGCAAGCGACGGTCGAGCTTCTCGACCTCAAGCCTGCCGCGATTGAACACATCGATCGGCCTTTGCTGGATCAAACCAAAGGCCAGCTTCATTTTCAGGCGGCGCGCGATTTGCTCGAACTCGATGCAAAACCCTGCGAATCGATTTTGCTCGTCGAGTTTTATGAAGACGTCGCAGAGCGATTGTCGATCTTGCAATCGAGAAAGATCGGGTTGCGCGCGAAAATTCTGACCGATCCAGCGCAGATGAACCTGGTCTGGTCGGTGCGCAAATCCGGCCTCTCGCTTTTGACTGGCTGCATCGGTCCGGCCAAGCCGGTCGCATTCATTGAAGACGCCGCGGTTCGCCCGGCGCAATTGCCTGAATACGTGCGCGGATTGCAATCGATCATGGCACCGCTCGGTTTGGAGGCGAGTTATTACGGCCATGCCGCCAGCGGACTGCTCCACGTCCGGCCGGTCCTAGATCTGCATAGCGCTTCCGATTTGAAAAAATTTCGGCAAGTCGCCGATCAAACCTCCGCGCTGGTGCGGCAGTTCAAGGGCTCACTTTCGGCTGAGCACGGAGTCGGCATCGCGCGCACGGAATACATGCGCGAACAGCTGGGCGACGAGCTGCTCGAAGTGATGCGCGCAATCAAACATGCATTCGATCCGAAAAACATTTTCAATCCCGGAAAAATCTTCGACGACGGCCGGCACAAGATCGACAATCATCTGCGCGAGAATTTCGAGCGGCCGATTCAGCTTCCGTTTCAACCGGTGCTCGCGTTTGCATTCAAAGACCGTTCGTTCATCGGCAATCTCGAGCAATGCAACGGCTGTGGCGGTTGCCGCAAAGAGACCGGCATTATGTGCCCGACGTTCATGGCGACCGGAGAAGAAGTCATGTCCACACGCGGCCGCGCGAACATCATCCGCGCCGCGCTCGAGCTGCGAGTAAACGGACACGATCCTCTGAAGTCCGACGAACTCGATGCCGCGCTAAGCAATTGTCTCTCTTGCAAGGGATGCACGCCCGAGTGCCCGTCGAACGTAAATCTCGCGCTTTTGAAAGCGGAATTGATGTACGCGCGCCATCAGCGCGACGGCTTGCCGTTGCGCGAGCGAATCTTGAGCAATGTCGATCTGCTGGGTCGAATCGGCTGCGCGATGCCGTCGCTTGCAAATGCATCTTTGAATTTCCGGCCGCTGCGCGTGCTGATGGAAAAAGCGCTCGGCCTCTCGGCGCGACGCTCGCTGCCGCGTTACACGAGCGACCGATTCGATCGGTGGTTCGCGCGGCATTGTAGCGGCGGTCTGCGACGGCCGAACGGCGCTCATGCAGATTGTAGGGCATCTATGCCCGCCGCGCCGAAGCAGAGCGAAGGCGGGTCAGACGCCACGGCGTTTCACAGAAACGCCCTACAAAAGCGCGGCAAAGTGATCCTATGGGACGACACCTTCGTGCGCTATCACGAGCCGCATATCGGAATCGCCGCAGTGAAAGTACTGGAAGCGCTCGGGTTTGAGGTTGCGCTCGCAAAGAAGCGACGTTGCTGCGGACGACCGGCGTTCAGTCAGGGAAATCTCGATGCCGCAGCAAAATTGGGAAAACACAATGTCGATCTTCTAAATTCTGCTGGCTCTCAACTCTCAACTAACCCGCCTTCGCCGAGCTACGGCGCGGCAAGCAATTCTCAACTTTCTTCGACTCCAATCCTGTTTCTCGAACCCTCCTGCTGGTCGATGTTCGTGGAAGATTATCGCGAGCTAAAGATTGAGAACGCCGACAACGTCGCGAAGCGTTGTTTTCTGTTCGAAAAATTTGTCGATGATTTGCTCGCGCAGGAACCGGATGCGCTTCGCTTCAAAGATCAGTCCCGCAGTCGCGGGATCGCGATCCACCCCCATTGCCACGCCAAATCGATCATGAATCCTGCGTTCCTGGGACGACTCGCGCAACGATTGCCGGGCAGAAAAGCCACAGTGCTCGACACCGGCTGCTGCGGAATGGCAGGCGCGTTCGGCGCCCTCGCGGAGAAATATGATCTCTCTGTCCAGGTCGCCCAACACTTGCTCGACAGGATCGACAATCAACCGGCCGGAACAGAGATCATTGCGTCGGGCACAAGTTGCCGCCATCAGATTGCAGATTTAACAAACGTCCACCCGAAACACATGGCCGAATTGCTCGCAGAAGCGATTGGGTGATCGCGCGTCCGTGATATCGACAGCGGCTCCGTTGTTGACAGTCGCCGTAACGACAATCTAGCCTCGGCTCATGAATCCAGTCGTTGCGTCCGATAAACTTAAGCGAACCGAGGTTTGGGCAGAGGATGATGAAACGGTGCACTGGGCTGGCGCATTTGCGGTCTATGGAGGACACGGTACGACCGCGTCTTCAACAATCGTGTATGAGATTGAGCCTGGGAAGCGGCTCGGCTGGCACACCGATGCTACTGAAGAGACGCAGTACATCATCGCCGGCACCGGGGAATTGCAAATGGAAGACGGTTCCAAGCATCGGGTCACTCCAGGCAGCGTTTTTGCTATTCCGACGCCACTAAAGCACGATCTCGTCAATGTCGGTAAGGAAACATTGCGCGCGGTCGCTTTCTTCGCGGCGGCGATGTTCACGCAAAACTTCGACAACGTGATGATGCCGCCGAAGAGCCACATCCTCGGTACCCCCAATCGAGAGGGTTAGTAGCGGGTCCGGGATCACCGATCCCGGCTACAACGGACGCAAAGCAGCACACGTCCGAACTGATTACGGACGCGATCGACAAGCTCTAAATCGAGACTATGGTTTTGGCGGTGCGTTCGGTTTCGCGGCTTCGCCCGGTTTCGGCGGCGGCGCGCCCGCAGGTGGACCGCCGGGAAGCTCGGCATCCGCCGGAAGTGCCAGTATGTCGGGTTCAGTAAATGATTCTGGATGGTTGGCCAGCTCTTTGCGCAGCGCGGCGATTTGCTCGGCGGTGACAGGACTCGCACTGTTGCCCCACTCGCTTCGCTCGTAAGTGAGAACGTCGGCAATCTTTTGGTCGGTCAATGTTTTGTCCCAGGGCTGCATTACCGCAGTGCCGTATTTTTGGCCTTTGACCGTGACTGGACCTTGCAAACCTTTCATAACGATCTCCGCCGGCCGGCGCGACCCGCCCGTTGTAAACTCCGAACCCGCGAGCGGCGGATATTGACCCGGCACGCCGAGCCCGTTGGCTTGATGGCAGGTCTGACAATTCGCCGCGAAAATCTTTTTGCCGCGATCATGCGGCGATAGTTCCGCCACCTGCTCTGCGCCTTGCGGTCCGGTAACCTTTTTCATCGCGTGCGCCTCACCACCATAAGGGTCAAGCGCGTCACCGCTGAAATTTCCGGAGTAACGACCGAGATAAGCGCCGCCGAAAAAGACCGCCAGCCCGTACACAGCGATCAGCCAAATCGAGAGCGGTTCAGCGCCGACGCGAGGTTCCCGTTTTTCGCGTTGAACAGCGGCGTGCACCTGCTGGACGTCTGCCTGTTCGCCGTAATCCATTCCCTGGCCCACCCCGGATGCTTTCGGCGGTGTCAGTTTTGGAGTTTCCTCGTTCATGGCGTTGTCATTTTGCCGGCGCGGGCGATGCCGCTGGTGCTGGCACCGCGGGTGCTGCCCCCGTCGGCGCGGCTGATCTGACTTCTTTCAGGGGATGCGACTGATTGAGCGACATCAAATAAGCGACCAGACATTTTGCATCAAAAGTGGGCAGCACCTCCCAACCTTCGGACGGCGTATCGGAACCGGTAAGTTGCAGTGCATCCGCCGAACGTGCGTCACTGATCCGGCGCGCTCGATAAAGGAAACGATAGGAGGGCATATCGGAATCGACGTTGATACTGCGCGGCGAAAAAAGATGTACATGATGCCAGGCGGCAGAGTACATGGGCGGTTGGCCACTGGTCTGTACAGGCCACGGCGGTCCTCCTGCCGGGCTCGCTGATGCGGCCGGAGTTGCATTCGCTGCCGCCGCTGCCGGAGACGCCGAAGCAGGAGGTGCATTCGGAGCGGGACTCGCTGGCGGCTTTTGCGTCGGCGAACCCGGAGATGCCGCTGGCGATCCGGCAGCTCCCGGAGAAGAAGCCGTCGTTGGAGGCGAAGCGGTTGCTTTCGGCGGCGGTGCGCTTGGTGGAGGCGAACCGGGGTTTGCTGGAACACTTGTAGCGCCGGGCGGAGCAGAACTCAGTGCGGGCGCGCCACCCTGCTGAGCGGGCGACGCTGCAGGAGTTGCAGCCCCGACCGGCGGAGGACTCTCCTGTTCCGCCGGAGCGCGCGCGCCGACGTTCGCCAAATCCTGGCCCATACGCATTTTCCCAAGAAATAGTGGTCGCTCAAAAATGTAATCGCGCGGCGCACTGCGGCGGTCACCCCATTTTCGGTCGATGTCGTTCGCCGCGTAATCGGCGCGGACTTGCTGGCTGTGACAATAAATGCAGCCGTTCGCAGCGTAGACGCGCGCGCCGCGCTCGACCATTCCTGATTGCGGCATCGGATAAGCATCGGTGCCATCCTCCTCCATTTGCGGATTGAGATGTCCGATTTGCCAATTCGGGATGACTGTCAATCCTACCCACGAGAAGGCGAACGTGCCGAAAATTCCGACAAAGAGAGGGACGAATCCTTTCATATGTGCGCTTCAGAACCCTCCGCCTCCACTGGATTAAGGAATGTGGGGACAGTCGATGTCCGGCCCAATCCTAAAAGCATCAGCCCAAAGTGATACGCGAAAATAAAATGCGATGCCGTAAGCAAAATTCCGGAGAGACTGCGCCCGCGCAGATACGGGAGGATCGTTTCGGTGCTCTCGCTGAAAACAAGCGAGGGATTGTCCATGTTTGCGCCTTGGAGAAAGCCGCCAGCCAGCAGCATGAGCGTCATCAGCCCGATGCCATAAGCCGATGCCCAGAAGTGCAGCTTAATCAGTGAAGCGTAACGCCATTCGCGTCCAACCAGTCGCGGCACGATGTAGTACATCGAACCGAAAATCACCATCGTGAAGAACGCGTAAAGACCAAGATGCGAATAAGCGATGCTCGCCTGCGTGAAGTTGACGTAGCGTGCCACGGAACGAAGTGAGATCAAAACGCCAACCAGACTAAATACCGTGTAAGACATCGCGCCGAAGACGGTGAACCGCAGCGTCGGGCTATAGCGCAGGAGGGGGAAATAGCCCTGCATGGTCATGTGATGGTTCAGGCCGACAGTTGCAACAGGAATGATCGTAAGGATCGTCGCGGCAATACTGGCGGTGATCATCCAGGCCGGAAACGGCCCGTCAACGAGCCGCTGCATTCCGGTCCAGCTCGAGAAAAGCGCGTAGGTCCAGAATCCGATCGTCGCCAGATGATAACTGTAAACCGGGCGCCCGATCACTTTGGGGATCATGTAATACGCGGTACCAAGCCCGATCGCGCCGAACCAGAGAAAGAGCAGATTATTCGCGTACCACCAGCCCACCGCCGATTGCAGGACTCCCTGCACTGGCACGACAAAGAGCATCAACTGGCCAGCCGTGTAAAGCCAGGGAAACCAAAGAAACGCGCCGAGCAGATACCACTGAGTAATATAAATTTGTTCGCCGCGCCGATAACGGAACATGAGCACCGCCCATGAGGCAACGAGCGTGTAAGCGATAAACAGAATGATGGCTGCGTAACGGGGGAACTCGAGCCATTGATAACCAGTGCTATCGCCCAGGAGAATCCCGCCAACGCCCAGCACCACGCCCAAATTCCAAAACCCAGCGCCTGCGAGCAGCAACAGCGGATATCGCAGGACCGTCCGGCACAGCCGCGCCATCAGCCAGATGGCGGTGCCCATCCCGGCCATCGACGCCCAGCCGTAAACCATCACGTTCATGTGGGCGGGCCGGACCCGTCCCCATGTCAGGAAACTAATTTCTGAAAACATGTCCGGCGTGTGGAGCTTGAATGAAACGAAACCAGCCAGCAGCGTGCCGAGGATTAGCCACGCCATCGCCGACGTATAAAACATCAAAACCGGCACGCGTGTTGACGCATCGATCAATGCGCGTTCTTCCTGCTCGGTGTCGCCAGCGACGGCGGAGACCGACGGTTCCTTTAAAGGAATACCAGTAGCATTCATGGAGTTTTGGCTGGCGCCGGTGACGGAGATCCCGGTGATGATTGACCAGCTGGCGGCGGAGGCGAGGCTGGCGCTTGTGCCGGGTGCGATACAGAGGCTCGCGCGGCGCCCGGTTGCGGAGAACCAGCTGGCGCAGGCGAAGCGGAAGCGGGTGGGGCCTGTGGTTCCGGCGTTGCAATCGGACCGGCCGGCGCTGGTTTTTGCTGCGCCAGCTGGGCAATCGTCAATTCCATGGCGCGCGTAATTGGGATGCGAGCAACGCCTTTGTTCTTGTCGATCCAACCGTAGGTAGTCAAAGCCTTGGTGGCGTCATCGCGCGAGGCTTTCAAATTTTCCATGCGCTTTTTCGCTCGCGTTTCTTCGTAATCGCTTCCACGCGGTGCAGGCCCAATTACCGCGAGGACGATTACACCAAAAAGAGCGAAAAGAAGGACGATCCCGAACCACGTGGACAACGGCGCCCGCGAGTGAACAACCTGGCGAAGAGATTCGGGGTCAGCCATTTCAGTTGACTAATTTCAGAGATTCAATCAAGCGCGGATCGCGGACTGGAAAGAGAGAAGTCCTGGGTACGAGTCGCAGAAAAACGAAGCCAAGGGTGGCGCCGATGGCGATGAGCGAAAGCAAATCCCAGATGCTCACATGCACGCCCGTGCCATGTAACGCGGGCAAGACGACGAGGTACATGTCGAGCATTTGCATGCAGACGATCCATCCCGCCACGTAACAGAGCCGGTGCGGTTCCTTTTTGATCGAGCGCAAAAGTAAAATCGCAAATGGCCCGAAGAAACGTCCGACCACCAGGAGCATGCTCAGTACCCACCAGGACTCGGTGTTTCGGGTGATGAAAAATTCCGTCTCCTCCGGCATATTTGCATACCAGATGAGCATGTATTGGCCGAAGCCGATGTAGGCCCAGAAAACGCAGAACGCGAACATCCATTTCCCCATGATGTGATAATGCTCGAGCGTGACGACATCCTTCAAGTAACCGGCTTGCCGCAAAGCCGTGATCACTAGCACCAGCAAGGACATCGAGCTGCCGGCTGCGCCCGCGAAGATGTACACGCCAAACATGGTTGAAAACCAGCGGTAGTTCAGGCTCATCAGCCAATCGAACGCGCCGAAGGTAAGACAAAGCGCAAACATCGGCAGACTGATAAACGCGACCTTTCGCATCCAGATCGTGAAGCGCGGATTTCCGTCCTCGTCCTGTCGCACGGACAGCCTGCGCAAGGAGAGCGATGCGAAAATAAAGAAGCCGAAAAACAACACGGCGCGCCCGAGAAAGAAATCCCAATTGAGATAAGCGCGTTTGGAATCGAGCGAGGCCTCCGCTCCGGGAGGAATGTCCATCCATGCATAAAGATGGTGGCGGAGGAAAAGAATTGGCACAAAAAGCAACGCCAAGACCACGAACAATGCCGCGAGATTTTCCAACTGACGTCGCACCACTACCGACCATTCCGCGTCGGTGGCATGATGGACGATTGTCCAGAAAAAGCAGCCCGCGCAGAGGGTGAAGAAAAATGCAAAGGCAAAGAGCCATGAGTAACTGAATTGATGCGGATTCACCAATGCGCCCACGACGCAGAGAGCAAGTGCCACGACAGCAACCAACCCGAGAAGGAACGAAAGGCCCGTAAAGCGGTTGCTTTCGAAATATTCGCCTTCCGGCGTCGGCACAACTTGTGAACGTTCGCTCATTTTTTCTCGAGTTCGGGTCGATGCTCCTCAGGAACATCGGCAATCGCCGCGTTTTGGTTGCGCTGTAAGGCGCGCAGGTAAGCAATGATTGCCCAGCGATCCGCGATGATGACGTTCGGCCCATAGGCCATCATTGTGTTTTTGCCGTTCGTAATCGTGTTGAAAATCTCGCCATCCGACATCTTGCGGATTCGTTCGTCCTGCAGGGAAACCACGGTCGCCAGGCCGTATTGCTTGGTGATCCCGTTGCCCTCGGCGGCGGCACCGTGACACATCGCGCAAGTGATGTTGAAACGCTGCTGCCCGCGCTCCATCAACTCGCGCGTGACTGCCACTGGAATACCAGTTCCCCAGTGATCACCCATTTTGCCGGTATTGTAGTAATCGGTGCCGGCACTAAAACCTGCACGTGGATGCGTGTAGGGGCCGACTGCGGCGGCGAGCGAGGTGGTCGTTTCCGGCTTTGGCATCTCGTAGCCAATCGGAACCGTGCCGCCGACCGGCAAACGCGAACCACGCCCGTCCGCGAAAAAATTCAGTGGCGCTTGTGCGCGCACTTTCATCTGGCGCACCATGTCCGGAAAAATCTCGAGGGGCGAGCCGGTGCTTTTTTGTCCGCGAAATCCGAACACCGCAATGATCGCGATGGTGCATAAAAGAAAAATTACTAGAAATCCGCGTAACATATTCAGTCTTCGTGCACGATGGTGATGTGCTGCCCGCCGCTTTTCTCCAGCAACTCGCGGACGTCAGCTTCGGTGAACCGCGGATCGCGCGCTTCAATCGCCAGAAAAAATCCGTCGTTAGTCGCGCGGCTGAACCGTTCCCAGTTAAACATGGGATGATACCAGCGCGGCAATCCGTTCATGCCGAACATCGCGAAAAATGCGGCGAACGCCCCGAAAAGCACGGTCAGTTCGAACATGATCGGGAAAAACGCCGGCACGGTGAAAAAGTTCGTCGGTTTGCCATGCACATCGAGCGGGTAGAGAAACGAAGACGGGCCAAACTCGACCAGGGCAGCGGTAAGCAGACCCGAGACTCCGCCGAACAAAACCCACCCGCTCAACCAGGATTTTCCCAATCCCATCGCTTCATCCATTCCATGGATGGGAAATGGAGAATAGACGTCCCACCGTCTGAAGCCCGCGTCCCGGACGCGTTTGGCTGCCTCGTAAAGAGCGGCTGCGCTCGGATACTCCGCAGCCATCGCATAAACTTTGTGACCGGCAGGAGTTTTCATCGTGTGCGCTCCTTCCCGTCAGAAGATGCCGATGGAATCCTAGGAGCCGTAGCATAATGCGGGTCCGCCTCCGGCACCGCGGTCTTCACTTCCGACATCGCAATCATGGGCAGAAAACGAACGAAGAGTAGAAAGAGCGAGGTGAAAATTCCGAGCGTGCCGATGTATGTCCAGATGTCCACCCAGGTCGGGATAAACATTCCCCAGGAGGAGGGAAGAAAGTCGCGATGCAAGCCACCGACGATGATGATAAATCGTTCGAACCACATGCCGGCGTTCACGCACATGCAAACGAAATAAACGACGAAAATATTTCGTCGGCACCAGCGAAACCAGAAGAGCTGCGGCGAGAGCATGTTGCAAAAGAGCATGCCGACCCACCAGTACCACCAATAGGGACCGAAGACGCGGTTCCAAAATGCAAACCTCTCGTAGTAATTGCCGCTGTACCAGGCCACGAAGAACTCCATCATGTATGCGTAGGTCACGAATGAGCCGGTCAACAAAATGATCTTCGCCATCTTATCGATGTGTTGCGGGGTGATGATGTCGTGCAGTTTGAACATCGCGCGCGCTGGGATCAGCAGCGTCAGAACCATGGCGAATCCGCCAAAGATCGCGCCGGCCACAAAGTAGGGTGGGAAGATCGTCGTGTGCCACGTGGGTAGAATCGAGCTCGCGAAATCGAAGGAAACGACGCTGTGCACTGAAAGCACGAGCGGCGTGGAAAGACCCGCCAAGAGCAAATAGGCCATTTCGTAATGCCGCCAGTTGCGATTCGAGCCGCGCCAGCCGCACGCGAAAATTCCGAAAAGAAACTTTCTGATTTTCGTCGTGGCCCGATCGCGCAACGTCGCCAAATCAGGAATCAGGCCCGTGTACCAAAATAAAACCGAAACAGTAAAATAGGTCGAAACCGCAAACACGTCCCATACCAGCGGGCTGCGGAAATTTGGCCAGATGCCATAGTTGTTCGGCAACGGTGCAAGGTACCACGCCATCCAGACACGGCCCACATGCACGCCGGGAAAAATCGCGGCGCAGATGACCGCAAAAAGCGTCATCGCTTCCGCGGAGCGATTGATTGAGGTGCGCCATTTCTGCCGGAGCAAAAACAAGATCGCGGAAATGAGTGTGCCGGCGTGTCCGATACCGATCCAAAAAACGAAGTTTGTGATGTCCCAAGCCCAGCCATCCGGAATGTTATTCCCCCACGTGCCGACCCCGGTAGAAATCTGGTAGCCGAGACAAAACAGACCGAAGGTCGCCACGCTTGCGGTGATGGTAAAAGCTACCCACCACCAGCGCGGCGCGGGTTGTTCGACAACGCCGGAAATTCGTTCTGTCAGCCAACTGAAATTGCGCTTGTTTAAGACCAGCGGGACCCGCGCAAGCGGCCTCTCGGCTTCTTTGATCATCTCCGGTGCTGTTGGTGCTGCGTCCATGTTCAAATTGCCAATTGCCAAAAGCGAGGTGCCCCGCCGAATCGAACATCGGCGACCGCAAACATCGAAAATCGAAAATTCATCATCCTGGTTTCTCCTCCAAACTTGCGACTCCGATGTTTTCTGCGTCGGGCATTTTCGGATTCGGATTGCGAATGCGCGCCAGATAACTGGTTCGCGTCTCCACGTTCAAGTATTCGAGCAGCCGGTAATTGCGGTCCTGCTTTTTCATTTTTGAGACGCGACTTTCCGGATCCTTGATATCGCCAAAAACAATCGCGCCAGTGGGACAAGCTTGCGCGCACGCTGTGGTAAACGAATCGCGCGGAATTCGCTTATCTGCCGAAGCGCCTGCGCGGGCAAGCGCCGTGATTTTTGCCTCCTCAATCCGTTGCACGCAAAAGGTGCATTTCTCCATCACACCTCGCATCCGCACGGTAACGTTGGGATTCTTCTGCATCTTGATGATGTCCGGCGCGCCTTTGGTGGTGAGCGGCGCGAAATATTCTTCGTAGATACTCAACGCGCCGGCGATCTTCTTCTTGCCGACTGGTCGCTGAGTGTAATCGAAATAATTGAAGCGCCGCACTTTGAACGGGCAGTTGTTTGAGCAATATCGGGTGCCGATGCAGCGGTTGTAGGCCATAACGTTGAGGCCATCCTCGCTGTGGACGGTTGCGTTCACGGGGCAAACCGTCTCGCACGGCGCGTTCTCGCAATGCTGGCACATCATTGGTTCGTGCACGATCTCCGGGTCCTCTGGCCAATCGCCCTGATCCTGGTTGAACGGCTTCTTGCTCGCGTAATAGCGATCGATGCGAATCCAGTACATCGCGCGGCCATGGCTCACTTGTAACTTGCCCACGATCGGGATGTTATTCTCGCTTTGGCAAGCGATCACACAGGCGCTGCATCCCGTGCAGACATTCAAATCGACACTCATCCCCCACTGCTGCGGCGCGTCGAGCGGCGGATGACTGTAGATACTCGGCAATTGACGCGGCATTTCTTCCTCACCGGGAACTCTCTTCGCGAACTCATTGTTTGCGCGGTAGCCCTCAAGTGTTGCTTCCCGGACAAGACCGCGGCCTTCAATGCTGAAATGCTCCTGTGTAATCGACAGCGCATAAGTGCGACCCACCTTCTTTACCTGTACGTTCTCGATCCCCTGAGCGCCGGCGACGATGAAATGCGGATTTGCCGCAGTGCGCAGAAGGTAGCCATTGAAGCCGGATTGTTCTGCGATCTTCGGTTGTTCTTTCAGCGCGCCGCCCGCGTACGGTAACGCACTGAACTCGGGCATTTTTCGCGCATAACCCAGCGGAACCGTAATGGAATTGTCGACATGGCCGGGCGACACAAGCGCGGCAATGATCAGCTCGCGTTTGATCGTCTCCTTACAAGCGCAGGTATTGTCCGTGACAGTGATCTGCACCAAATCACCAGTTTTGATCCCGAGCGTTTTCGCGAAAGCAGGACTCATGAGCGCGGCGTTGTCCCAGGTGAGCTTCGTGATCGGATCCGGCAATTCCTGGAGCCAGCCGTTATTGGCGTAGCGTCCATCGTCCATTGCATAACTGCCAATCAGTACGATTTCGGGCGAATCCGTCGTCGGAGCCGGCAGTGTCGCCAAGGAACTCTGAACGAGAGGGCCCGCTGCGGTTGCGTTAAACGACGGCGCCTGATCACGCGGCTGAACGTGAGAGGCAAAGCCGTCGTGGAGAAAGCGCGACCAGGCTGTTTGAAAATCCCCTGGCGGATTCGTCGCGCGAAAAGTTTCTTGGACGAGCTCGGGTCCTGCCGTTTTCGGCGCGCCCAGCAATGCGTTGAGCAATTCGATTTCCGAGAGACCGCCGAAAAGCGGCAGAATCATTGGTTGGATCGACAAGTAATCGCCCCCACACGTGAGCGCGTCGCCCCAGGATTCCAGATAATGCGCCAGTGGAACGTGCCAGTGGCTAAGCGCCGATGTGGCATCCTCGTGATAACCGAGGCGCACAATCTCCGGCACCTTTTTTTGCAGATCGCTCCAATCAAGCGGCAGCTTTGTTTCCCGGTCCTCTGCGAGGCCGCGTTTAGCGTTGTAAACCGGATCACCGCCTAGAATGAACAGTTGCTTGATCAGTCCATCGTTTATGTCCGACGCCAGCTGTGAAATGCCCATCGTTCGCGGATTGCGCGGAACCTGCCGGACAACCAATGTCTGGCCGAGATTTTTCAACGCAGCGTTGATTGCGTAAACGAGCAATTGCACTGCAACTGGCTGATTTGGGCCTGTCAGCACCAAACTGGCGCCTGGTTTTGCGAGGAGATCATTCGCAGCCTCGCCAAGCCATTGCTCGTTGAAGGTCGTTGCGCTTCCCGTGCCGTGCAGAGTTCCAACCATCGCGCCGAGTCCGGCGTCATTCGTCGCCGCCAGAATTTTTCCTGCGAGCGCGTGCGCAAACACGGCAATTTGGCTCGCGGGGCAGCGCAGCCGGTGGTCCGCCATTGCGCCCGTGAGCGTAAAGCGGTTCTCGACGACGTAGAGACGATTCATGCTGTCTCCCGCAGATTTCACTCTTCGGCGAGAGGTGAACGCGCGCACCGATTCGAGATCGCCCTGTCCACAATCAAGAAAATCGCTGTCCAGAGCCAGAATTACATCCGCGCGATCGAATTTCGGCAATATCCGCGCGTCGGCGCCAAAACTAGTTTGCCCAGCAATAATTTGTTCCTGACTCAAGAGCGGCTCGTAAACGCACCAGCGCATGTTCGGGAAAACCTTTTCCAGCGCCTCGCGCAAACGTTCCCGCGTCGGCGAATGATTTTCCTCAACAAGGAACGCCAGGCCGTCGCCCCGCTGGCCGGGAAGCCCGCTGCGAAGCATTTCGATGTAGGCATCGAACCCCGCGCGATCGCTCGCTTTCCCGTTATGAACAAACCGCTGCGAGCGCGACGGATCGTAAAGATCGAGAATTGATGCCTGGACGAAAGTGTCGGTCGCTCCGCCGCTGGCCGGGTGCAAGGGATTGCCTTCCAACTTGATCGGACGCCCATCCACAGTCGTCGCGATGAGGGGAATTGCGCCGCTGCGGCGAGGCATCGCCGTCGCGTAATAAAGAAATTTTCCCGGGATCGTCCATTCCACACTCTTTGTGAAGGGAACCAGGTGCGCTTCCGGTCGGCGGCAACCGTTCAGACCAAAACCAGCCAGCGCCATCGATGCGCCCATTAATTTCAAAAAATCCCGTCGCGACCATTCCGCACCGTTCAATTCCGCCACGCCTGCCGGAAACTCCCGTTCCAGCCATTCGCGGAATTCGGGGGTATCGCTCAACTCGCCCAGACTGCGCCAGTACCGCTTTCCGGTCGGCGGCTCGGGTGGATGCTGGAATACGCGTTTCATCTGTGGCACCCCTGACAATTGGTCGGCGGATTGACGTTCCAACGCTCTTTCAACGTCTGGCCGATCTCGGTTTGAGTGAGCCTTTTCTTCTTCGATAAATCTTGCCGCGCATCGTTTGGCTGCCCGTATTTCGCGACAAACTCCGCCGGCTTCACGTCCTCCGGTTTCCAATCGAGATTAAAAACCTGATCTTCCGGTCGCAAAAAATTCTCCGGATGCCGGTGACATTCCAGACACCAGGCCATGCTATGCGGCTTCGCGTGATAGACCACCGGCATGTGGTTTACCGGGCCGTGGCAGCTGAAACAACTGATGCCCCGATTGACGTGCGCGCTGTGATTGTAAAAAACATAATCCGGTGTGCGATGGATCTGCACCCACTCGATGGGCTCACCCGTTTTCCAGCTCACCCGCACCGGCTCAAGCTTTGGATTGTCCTTTTGCACCTGGGTGTGGCAGTTCATGCACGTCTGCGTGGTGGGCAAATTCGAGTGCGCCGCCATCTCGACAAAACTGTGGCAATAACGGCAATCCATTCCCAGCTGCGAAACGTGAAGATCATGCGGGAACGGGACGGGTTGGATCGGTTGATACCGCACCCGTGTGTACTTTGGCGTGACGTAATACCACGTGCCAGCGGTCAATCCACAGACAATCAGGATGCCGCACACCAGGAGCTTAAGCGGCAGCCAATTTGTCCAGCGTGGAAAGAAATTTGCCATGGGTGCTAGCCGGCATCAGCGCCGCCGAACGGCAGACGCCAGGCTGCCAGGGGCTGAAAACCGTGTTCAGGATGTGCTTCGTTCAGACGGTGAAAAGGGTTAAGGTTGATTGCTCGTCCGAGGGGCAGGAAAGATTCTATAAATGCGCGGCGAGAGGGCAAAATAAATTTCGTCATTCGATTTCGTGTCGATTAAAAAACAACGCCGTCGCTCTTTTCGATACGGAGAACTGAGCGATTGGCAGAAATCGATAACGTCAAAACTTCGCCAAGGCGTCAAGCCCGGAAGATCGACATTGATCCTGTAGGGGAAGCTGTCAGCTTCCCTGCGATAAACATTTGATCCGTGAAGGCATTACCGAACGCGTGTCAGATTTCTTTTCTTCTCGCTTTTTTCTTTCTTAGCCCAATGATTCGCGCCCAGGATGTCGATCTTGTTCTCACGAACGGAAACATCTACACCGTCGAGGACAAGCAGCCGAAAGCTCAAGCGGTCGCGGTGAAAGGCAACCGCATCATTTTCATCGGCTCGAATCAAGAGGCGAAGAAATTTCACGCCGCGAAGGTTATCGATCTTCACGGCCACACGGTCGTGCCGGGGTTGACCGATTCGCATTGCCACATCTTCGGAATCGGCGAGCGCGAGATGCGGTTGAATCTCGAAGGCACCAACACCCGGGAAGATTTCCTCGCCAAAGTTAAGGAGCGCGTCGCGCAAACCGAGCGCGACAAATGGATCACTGGCCGGGGCTGGATCGAGACCTTCTGGAAACCGCCGCAATTTCCGACGCGCCAAGACCTGGATAAGATCGCATCCGATAATCTCGTTTTTCTCACCCGCGCTGACGGTCATGCTTCAGTCGCCAGTTCGGCAGCGCTGAAGACTGCGAAGATCGACAAAAACACGCCGAATCCTTTCGGAGGTGAAATTCTAAAGGACAAAACAACCGGCGAACCAACCGGAATGTTGCTCGATAACGCGCAGGATCTGGTCGCGAAACATGTTCCGAAACCGACTGAAGCTGAGCGCGAGCAGGCGTTATTGCGTGGAATCGATCGCGAGATCGGCCTCGGCTGGTGCGAAATTCAAAATGCCGGCAGCTATAAGGAGGATATCGGTCTTATCAGGAACGCATTCGAAGCCGGAAAAATTAAGATCCGCTTTATCAACGCCGTTTACGGGCCTGGCGAAGATGCACAACGGTTCTTGCGTGAAGGACCGATAGTTAACGCTTACGATCATCATTTCATCCAGCGCACGATCAAAGTGATCTTCGACGGCGCGCTGGGGTCGCGCGGTGCGGCTCTCCTCAAGCCCTACAGTGACGCGCCCGACACATCCGGTTTTCTAACCGAGAAACCCGAGGAATTGAAACCGATGTTCGAAGAAGCGCTACGACGCGGACTTCAGGTCGAGACGCACGCGATTGGCGACCGCGCTAACCGGATGATTCTTGATCTTTACCAAGCTGCGTTCAAAGCCGTTCCGCCTAACGAACGCAAAATTGCCGAGCCCCGCTGGCGAATCGAGCACGCGCAGATTCTCCATCCTGCCGACCTTCCGCGGTTCGCCAAACTCGGCGTGATTCCATCGATGCAACCGTCGCACGCGATCAGCGATTTTTTTTCCGCACCGAGCCGGCTCGGAATGGATCGACTCACCGGCGCTTACGCGTGGCAAAGTCTTCTCAGATCTGGCTGCATCATTCCCGGCGGATCCGACGCGCCGGTCGAGCGCGGCGAACCGATGATCGAATTTTACGCCGCGGTCGCGCGCAAAAGCGTGAAAGGATTTTCGGGCGAGGGTTGGCATCCCGAGCAAGCCGTCTCGCGCGAGCAGGCGCTGAAAATGTTCACCATCTGGCCCGCTTACGCTGCGTTTGAAGAAAAAGACAAAGGCTCAATCGCAGTCGGTAAGCTCGCCGACTTCACCGTTCTTTCGCAAGACATCCTGAAAATTCCCGAGCCGGAGATTCTGAACACTCGCGCCGAAATCACCATCGTCGGTGGCGAAATTATTTTCGCCGATCGACAATCGAATTAATTTAACGAAACATAGCGATGCTCGTACTAATGCCGTTTCGGAACTCAGCGATGCAAGCGACCTTCGCGCTGCCCCTATGCCTTTTGTTTTTCGGATCGGCTGACTTGCGTTCGGCTACAGCCGCTCAGGAGCATGA
>QHOD01000287.1 GCA_003218615.1 Verrucomicrobiota bacterium | reverse complement strand
ATCTCGCCGGAAAAATTCGCGCGGCTTTGCAGCCGACATGGCATCACACCGGAGACGACCTGCATTTTTTACGGCGACAAGGCGAACTGGTGGGCCTGCTACGCTCTATGGGCGTTCCGCCTGTTCGGTCACGAGAAAGTGAAAATTCTTAATGGTGGCCGCGACAAATGGAAAGCGGAAGGCCGCCCCATGACGCGCGAAGTCGCAAAATATCCGTCAGCAAATTATCCGGTGCCGAAGAAACGCTTCGACAAGGAGATTCGCGCGTTCTTCGACGAAGCGCTGGCCCAAAGCAAGGGCGGCAAACCGTTAGTCGATGTGCGTTCGCCGGGCGAATACAAGGGCGAGATCACGCACATGCCCGAGTATCCGCAGGAAGGCGTGCTGCGCGGCGGTCATATTCCAGGCGCAAAGAGCATGCCCTGGAAAACCGCCACGAATGACGATGCCACGTTTAAACCCGCAGATGAGTTAGCCAAAATTTATCTCGATCAATGCGGCGTAAAACCCGGCACAGACACGATCGTTTATTGCCGGATCGGCGAACGCTCCAGCCATACCTGGTTTGTGCTCACGTATCTGCTCGGGCTCGACAACGTCCGCAATTACGATGGGTCATGGACGGAGTGGGGCAATAAAGTGGGCGCACCCATAGAAAAGAGCACGTAACACAGGCTTCCAGCCTGTTCGTCGAGCGGGCGTCTCGCCTAGAGGTCGCACAGAAACCCGGCGGGCAAGATGCCCGCCGGACTGACAGACAGGATGTCTGTGTTACGGTACGCTTGCGAAATGTACCCGACGAAGCTCAACAAGATCATCAATCTTTTCGAGACGCTGCCTGAGGATGAACGGCGCGAGACGCTGGTTTCTTATGCCGACAATGCAAAGAAGCAGGAGCCGCGCGAAGGTGAAAAATTCGATCTTGTCGATGTTCGCAAAGACGAAGAATGCATGGACACGGTCGGCGTTTATCTGCATGTCGATGAACACGGCAAGGCGCACATCCGCATGACGCTTGGTCCTGAGGTGCAAACGCTCACCCGCTCGATGACGGCAATTCTTTGCAAAGGTCTCGAAGGCTCGACGCCGCAGGAGATTCTCGATCTTCCGAGCGATTTCGTGACGCGCATCGTGGGCACGGAACTGGTGCGTATCCGCAGTCAGACGATTTATTACGTGCTCACGCGGATCAAGAGCATCTGCAAAGTTTACCTCGACCGCCAGAGAATGGCGCAGGTGGCGTAATCAACACGCCGTCATTCCGAGCCGCGCAGACGGCGAGGAACCGCGCAATCGAAGCTTGGATTACACAATTTTCGGTGAGTGAATTTCTCAGCCTGTGCGAGCTCCTTCGCTCCGCTCGGGACGACATTATCAGGATTCGCGCGTGAAGTTCGGCTGATTTCATTTATCATCCTCGCGCGCAGATGCCGCGGAATAACGAGCTCAAGAAAATTCTCCTGATCGGCTCCGGTCCAATCGTGATCGGGCAGGGCTGCGAATTTGATTATTCGGGCGTCCAAGCCTGTAAAGCGCTACGTGAGGAAGGTTATCAGGTCGTGCTGGTGAATTCGAACCCGGCCACGATCATGACCGATCCGGAGTTTGCCGATCGCACTTACATCGAGCCGATCACGGCCGAAGTGATCGAGGCGATCATCGAACGCGAGAAACCCGAGGCGATTCTACCGACCTTGGGCGGACAAACCGCGCTCAACGCAGCGATGGAGTTGAACCGAAACGGCGCTCTTGCCCGACACGGCGTGAAATTGATCGGCGCAAACGCGCAGGCCATCGCCAAAGGCGAAGATCGACAATTGTTCAAAGAAGCGATGTTGCGCATTGGGCTCGAAGTTCCGCGCTCTGGTGTCGCGCGTTCTCTGGCAGACGTAGATCGCGTTGTGGACGAGATTGGAACATTTCCGCTCGTTATTCGGCCGGCATTCACTCTCGGTGGGACCGGGGGCGGCATCGCCTATAACCGCGAAGAGCTCGATGTGATCGTCGCGCGCGGCCTCGATCTCTCACCGGTCCGCGAAGTGTTGATCGAAGAATCGCTCCTGGGCTGGAAGGAATTCGAGATGGAAGTGATGCGCGATCGGATGGACAACTGTGTGGTCGTCTGTTCCATCGAAAACTTCGATCCGATGGGCGTGCATACCGGCGACTCGATCACCGTCGCACCTGCGCAAACACTCACGGACAAGGAGTACCAGATGATGCGTGACGCCGCATTCGCGGTCATTCGCGAGATCGGAGTCGAGACTGGCGGGTCGAACATTCAGTTTGCTGTTAATCCCGCCAATGGCCGGATGGTTGTAATTGAAATGAATCCGCGCGTCTCGCGGTCAAGCGCGCTGGCATCAAAGGCAACCGGCTTCCCGATTGCAAAAATCGCGGCCAAACTCGCCGTCGGTTACACACTCGATGAAATTAAAAACGACATCACGCGCGAAACGCCCGCG
>QHOD01000286.1 GCA_003218615.1 Verrucomicrobiota bacterium | reverse complement strand
GCCGGACGCATTCGCTGTCAATGCGCAGACCGAACATTTCGGCAGCGAAACCAAAGTGCTCGGTCAATTCGGCGCCGGTCTCGAATTTCGGTTCTCGCGGCACGTCGCAATGATTAATGACTTGAGCTTCGGAGTGATCGATGGGCCGAAAAATAATTTCGGAATGTTCCGCAGCGGTCTGAATTTTGCCTTTTAAACCATGCTTTTGCAGAGGCGCGCTTAATAGGGGTGCCCTAAAAAAACGGCGGCTGACCCATTCTGAAGTCCAAAAGCTTTCGCGTTCTGAGGGGTTCCGCGAGCAGGAGGATTCGGGGCACGGGCAGCCGCCGTTACATTTCTTGACCGGCTTTCTTCGCATCGATACGGTTCAGCTTGGAAAGGAGCTCGTTGGTGAAAGCCGAAGTGTCGATCGAATACTGCGTGGTTTGAAACTACACGCCGAAGGCCGTCAGTTTGGCGACCAAGATTCTTGAGCTCGGCGAGCGTATCAAATCGCTAACGCTGGTTCCCTCAAGCGGCGGCGCTTTCGAGATTCGCGCCAATGACAAACTCCTCCATTCCAAACTCAACACCGGCGATTGGCCGGATTTCGACGCCATCGTCAGCGCGATCAAAAAGATCAAGTAATCGATCGCTTCTATCCTTCCCTTCAGTTGGAAGTTTGATGTTCGTTGTTGGGCGTTCGGCGTTGGCATTTTCCTGGAGAGTGAAGGGTGCCTGGTGGCCTTCGCGGTCTTCAAAACCGTCGTCGCTGCGCAAGTGGCGAGGTAGGTTCGATTCCTGCCCTCTCCGCCTCGCCCTTTTTGATTTTCGATTGCCGATTTTCGATTGGCCGCAAATATGCGCCGCTGATCGAATCAAACATCAAACATCGAACATCGAGAGAGGGGGTGAACCAGATGTCGCGTGAGCAAATTCGCAAACTCACTTCGCTTTCATCGTGTGCCGGGTGAGCTTCCAAATTGAGCCAACAGGCCCTGCGACAAGTTTTGCCGCAGCTTCCAATTTCCCTGGACCGAAGGGTAATCGTGAACTCGAACACGTTCGACGATGCCGGTGTTTATCGCCTGGATCGACATCGCGCTCTTGTGCAGACCGTTGATTTTTTCACACCTATTGTGGACGACCCGTTTTCCTATGGGCAAATCGCCGCGGCCAACTCGCTTTCCGACATCTTTGCCATGGGCGGACGCCCGTTGACCGCGCTCAACATCATTGGTTTCCCGGCTGATCTCATTCGACCAAGAGTGATTTCTTCCATTTTGCGCGGCGGCATGGCCAAGGCGGCCGAGGTGGGATGCGCGCTTGTCGGCGGCCATTCCATTCGTAATCCCGAACCGATTTACGGTCTGGCCGTCACCGGAATTGTCGATCTTCGCCACGTCACCACAAATGCAAACGCGCGCCCGGGCGATCTGCTGGTTTTAACCAAACCGCTCGGCACCGGCATCGCCACTACCGCGATCAAGCGCGGATTCGCTTCCCGCGCGCTTCGGAAAAAAATCGTCGACCTTATGTCGAAGATTAATACCGTAGGCGCCGAACTTGCGGAGCTTCGTCTTGTCCGCGCAGCCACCGATGTGACCGGTTACGGACTGATGGGGCATCTGATTTCGCTCTGCCGCGCCAGTCGCGTGTCCGCCGATGTCGATCCAACCGCGGTGCCGATGATTAGCAATGAGATCGGCGATCTGATCGAACAGGGCTGCGTCCCCGAAGGGAGCCGCCAAAATCTTTACGCCACGACTGTCCTGGTCGACTGGCAAAGCACGGACGAGACGCGCAGAATTCTTTTGACTGACGCGCAGACCAGCGGCGGATTACTGCTCTGTGTAGCCGAAGCCAGGCTGGAGAAAGTGCTGAACATTTTGCGGAAAACGCGCACTCCTTGCGCCGCCGTCATCGGAAAAATTGTCCCTCGACGACGTCGCCGTCCGTTGATATGCACGACCAGGTAAAATCGAGCGCCCGCCGGGAGATTCCCGCGGTAAACAAGGTCCTTGAGGCGCTCGGCCATTACGATTTGCCGCGAGTGATGATTGTCGATCTTGTCCGTCGCGAACTTTCGAAAATTCGAGCAAAAGCGGACATTCCAGACCTTGAATCGATTGTCGATCTTCTCCGCCGTTCCCTTGGGGAACTTCACGCCAGCCGGCTTCAGCCGATCATCAACGGAACCGGAATTGTCATTCACACGAATTTTGGGCGTGCGCCGCTTGCGCCGGAAGCGATCCGCGCGCTGAACGAGATCGGCCCAGCCTATTCCAATCTTGAATACGATCTGGCGACCGGTGAGCGCGGCCGGCGCGGTGCTTACATCGAGAATGCGCTGGCGCTGCTTTGCGGAGCCGAATCGGCGACAATCGTCAATAATTGCGCGGCGGCGTTGGTACTAATCGTCCGCCATTTCACCGGGGACAAACCGGAAATCGTCATCTCGCGCGGCGAAATGGTGCAAATCGGCGGCGGGTTCCGCGTCGGCGAGATAATCGAGGCGGCCGGAGCGAAGTTGCACGAGATCGGCGCAACAAATAAGACCACGCTCAACGATTACGCGAAAGCGATTGGGCGAAATACGGCTCTCGTTCTTAAAGTTCATCGCAGCAATTTTTTCATGAGCGGTTTTGTTGAATCGCCTTCTTCGGCAGCTATCGCTGAGTTGGCGCGAAAAAAACGGATTCCCTTTGCCGAGGATTTGGGAAGTGGCGCAGTCGTTGCAACCGAAACACTGGGAATCGTCGAGCATGAACGAACGCCGGTGGAAGTGCTGAAGGATGGCGCCGATCTTGTTTGCTTCAGCGGTGATAAATTATTCGGTGGCCCGCAGGCGGGAGTCATCGCCGGAAAGAAACGATTCGTCGCCGCGTTGAAACGCGAACCGTTATTTCGCGCGTTGCGCTGCGACAAACTGGTTTTCGCAGCGCTTCAAGCGACCGTCGATCTTCATCTCAATCAATCGACACCTGGAGTCTCTGCGATTGCCCTTTTGCAAGTCTCCGAAGATGAATTGCGCGGTCGAGCCACAGCCATTGCCGGCCGGCTGGAGGGCTTGCCGGGACGAATCGCAATTGGTCGCGGCAGAGCCAAAGTCGGCGGTGGCACTTTGCCAAGGTCAACAATGTCGTCGTTTACAATCGATATTATTCCGGAGAATTGTTCGCTGGCCGATTTTGCCAGGCGTCTCCGCGCCTCAAATCCTCCAGTGATCGGTTATATTGCGGACGACCAATTCAAACTCGATCTGCGCACGATTTTTCCGCAACAGGACGATCTGGTGGTCGATGCCATTTGCGTCGCGTGCACGAAGTGACCACTCGTCATTTCATTCTTGCGACGGCTGGTCACGTCGATCACGGCAAGAGCGCGTTGGTCAAAGCGCTCACTGGGACTGATCCCGACCGCCTTCCCGAAGAAAAAGCCAGACAGATCACGATTGACCTCGGTTTCGCCGAATTAAATTTGGTCGCGCCGAACGGCGACAAAATTCACGCAGGCATTGTGGATGTGCCCGGCCACGAGGATTTCGTCCGGAACATGATCGCGGGCGTCGGCTCGATTGACCTCGCGGTTCTTGTCGTTGCGGCCGATGACGGCTGGATGCCGCAAACGGAAGAGCATTTGCAAATTCTCACGTATCTCGGTGTTAAACGCGCCGTGATCGCGCTCGCGAAAAGCGATTTGGGAAGGATTGATAGCGCCACTGAACAAATTCGAATTCAACTTCACGGGACCGTGTTTGCCGAATCGCCTATTGTTCCAACGTCTGTCCGCACCGGCGAGGGAATTGAAAATCTAAAGAGTGCGATCGCATCGGAGCTCGCAGTAATGCATCCACAGCGCGATTTTGGGAAGCCGCGATTGTTTATCGATCGCGTATTCACATTGCGCGGAATTGGAACGGTCGTCACGGGAACTTTAACTGGTGGCGGATTTCACCGTGGCCAGAGCATCATTGTGCAACCGCAAAAATTGAAGGCGCGGACCCGTTCGATTCAAAGCCACGGTGTAGAACTAGACTGTGCACAGCCTGGCATGCGCACAGCTCTTAATCTGCCCGATGTCGCAATCGATCAGATCAAGCGCGGTGACGTGATCACCGACAGCGATCTTGTGGGGAGCTCGACTATTGTCGCCCAGATGGAAAGATCGACGCGACTCCGCGTCAAACAACCGGCTGCTCGCCCGCTTAAGAATGGAAGCTCTGTTTATCTGCATCACGGCACATTGCGAGTGACAGCGCGGGTCACTTTGGTTGAAACCAAGACACTGGAGCCCGGCGAAAAAACGACAGCGCGATTGAAGCTTGCATCTCCGATTTTCGCATTCGTCGGAGACCGGTTTGTCGTTCGCGATGCGTCGGAACAACACACCATCGCCGGCGGTGTCGTGCTTGATCCGGACGGCACAAATGTTCGCGGCGCAGCGCAGCTAGAATTATTGTCAATGCACGCGACCGCTCCGGATGACGTTGATCTTTGCGTTCGTTCTGAAATTGGACTGCGCGGATTTGTACCGGTAAGAACGCTCTTGAACAAATCGCACTTTAGCGCCGCTGAAATCTCCAACGCGCTAATGCGGCTGCAACGTGATAACGAAATTGTGCTCTGCGACCAAGCTACGGCGGATGGAGAGTTTTGGAAGAATCTGCGCAACCAGGCGATCGGGTTGATTGACAACGCACACAAAGAGAATCCGGAACGTCTTGGTCTTGATTTGAACGAGCTGCGCGCTGCGTTGCGCGATCAGCCGAAAGAAGTTTTCGAAGCGCTTATTGCGGAGCTGTGCGCAGCCGATTTTGTCCGCAAAGGTTCGGCGATAGCCCGGACTTCTCATCGGCCGGTGTTGCCGGCCGACCTCGAACCAGTTGAGAGAAGGATCCGCGAATCGCTCTCGCATAAACCGTTCGATCCTCCGCCGCGGCGCGAGATCGAACCGGATCGACACGCGCAGCATGTTCTCCGCTTTTTGATTGAAAGTGGAGAAGTGATCGAAGTGAGTCCGGATGCACTTTTATTGCGGGACAATTTCGAGCTCATGAAGGCAAGAATCACCGAATTCATTTCCAAG
>QHOD01000049.1 GCA_003218615.1 Verrucomicrobiota bacterium | reverse complement strand
CCGAATGAAAAACAAAGGCACATTTCTCACCCCCACGCTCATGGCGACGGAATGGATCATGAGCAAGATCGACAATTATCCGCCAGCGTTGCAGGCGAAGGCGAAAGCAGCGGGTGCTGCGCGCTCGGAGATGTTTCGCAACGCGGTAAAGATGGGGGTGAAAATTTCTTTTGGGACCGATGCGGCGGTTTTTCCGCACGGCCAAAACGCAAAAGAATTCAAGCTGATGGTCGATCTAGGGATGACGCCAATCGATGCGTTGAAATCCGCGACGGCGAATGACGCGGAGCTTCTAGGCCTCGTGCAGAAAGTCGGCACGCTGGAAAAAGGAAAACTGGCGGATATCGTCGCGGTGCCGGGTGATCCGACTGCCGATATTACAGCGACAGAGCGCGTCTCGTTTGTGATGAAAGAAGGCAAAATCATCCGGAATGGGCCACCGACGGCGCAAACCGCTGTCAAAACGGAGGCGGCGGAAGTGGCGGCTCCGGTAGACTAGGCGCGTGCGGTTTCGCCGCGCTGAAGTTCATTTTGACAAGTCAAAGATGGCCGCCTAGGTTCCACGTCCCGCCGTTGGACTGAACGGCCTAACCTATAAGCAGGAGCCTTGTCATCTCTGTCAAGAGACCAGGGCGGTAGAACTGCAACGAATCATGCGAAAAAATCGAAGCAAACGTTATCGCGCCGCCGCGCTGCAGGTGGACCGGACAAAGGCTTATAATCTTCCCGAGGCGGTTGCGACGTTGAAGAAGTTTTCGCCGACGAAGTTCGATCAAACCGTGACGGTTTCCTTCCGGCTCGGTGTTGATCCGAAGCAATCGGACCAGATGGTTCGTGGAACCTGCCCGCTTCCGCACGGCAGTGGCAAGCAGGTGCGGGTGCTCGTTTTTGCGGAGGGTGAAGCGGCGAAAGCAGCCAAGGAAGCAGGCGCAGAATTTGTCGGGATGAAGGAGATGATTCAGAAGTGCCAGGAAGGCTTTCAGGATTTTGACGTCGCGATTGCCACGCCTGCGGCGATGGCGGAGGTCCGAAAGCTTGGAAAGGTGCTCGGGCCACGCGGATTAATGCCTAATCCCAAAGCCGGGACGGTCACCGACGATACGGCGAAAGCGGTGCAAGAGGTGAAAGCGGGTCGCGTTGAATTCAAGCTCGACAAGAACGGCAACGTCGCGGTGCCGGTTGGAAAATTTTCGTTTGAAGAGAAAGCGCTGGTGGAAAATGGAAACGCAGTGATCGAGGCGGTCGTTCGCGCACGGCCCGCTACTGCGAAAGGACGCTATCTTGAAGGCGTGACAATTAGTGCGACGATGTCTCCGGGAGTCCACGTCGATCCAGCGCCGTATTTGAATGTCTGAGTGTAGATCGACAATAATTAGACCGACAATATGCGACCCGAAAAAGCCAGCATCGTTTCAGATCTTTCAGAAAAATTGAAACACTCGCCTTTTGTGCTCGTGACCGATTACCAGCGCATGAAGGTCGGCGATTTCGGCGAATTGAGAAACCGGCTTGCGCCAACGGGCGCGGAGGTGCACGTGGTGAAAAACAATTTCCTCAAGCGCGCCATGACGGATTCCGGTTTTCCGGACGTCGGCGACAAGCTGGTCGGCCAGACAGCAGTTGTTACGGGGAAAAAAGATGTGGCGCCAGTCGCCAGGATTTTTAAGACGTTCGCGACCGAATTTAAGGTCGCCGCGCTTAAGATTGGTTTTGTAAATCGCGCCGTTCTTTCAGCCGCGGAACTGGAAATGCTGGCGGACCTGCCGGCGCGCGAAGTTTTGCAGGCGCAATTGCTGGGACTGTTCTTGTCCCCGGCGACGCGTCTTGTCCGTTTGTTGAGCGAACCAGGCTCCGCGCTGGCGCGGGTGCTGAATGCGAAGGCGCAAAAGGAAGGAAAACCAGCGGAGGCAACAGCATGATTTTGTAGGGCGGGCGCTTCGCCAGTCGAAACGGCAACCCCAAAAACTTTCGGGGTTGCCCTACAATCGCAGAAAACGAAAACACAAAAACTGTCCGGGCTGATGGCTATCGGCCTTAATTTTCCGAAAGCTTTCGGAGGCGGCAATTGGAGAAAAAAAATGGCAGATACGAACAAATTAGTGGAACAACTCAGCGAGCTATCCGTGCTCGAGATAGCTGGTTTGGTCAAGCAATTGGAAGAGAAATGGGGCGTGAGCGCGGCTGCACCGGTGGCCGCAGCAGGGGCTCCGGCCGGTGGCGCGGCAGCTGGTGGCGCAGCAGCGGCGCCGGCTGAAGAAAAGAGCACATTCGAGGTCATCTTGAAAGAAATGGGCTCGAACAAAATTGCTGTGATCAAAGAAGTTCGCAGCGCCGTACCCGGACTGGGCTTGGCGGAGGCTAAAGCGCTTGTCGAAGGAGCACCCAAAACGATTAAGGAAGGCGTAACCAAACAGGAAGCCGACGAGATTAAGAAAAAGGTCGAGGCCGCTGGTGCGAAGGTGGAAATTAAATAATCACCGCAAATTTCGGAGTTTGGAGTGCGGGGACGTGTCCGTGCTTTGGAAATGAGGCGACACGCCTGGCTAAAGAGCGGCAGTATTTTGCCGCACTCCAAATTATTCAGGGGCTTGCGCTACTTTATGCTTGTGCGGCAGTCGTTTTCGTCTAAGTTGAATTTGTTTAGAAGCAGGCAGAGCTATTTTTAACCCGGCACTCGAAGGCAAAACACAGAAGTGGCAGCAGAACGGTGATCGTCGATTTGACAGACCGCTGTTTTGGTGTCATTTTTGCGCCCCTCGCTCGTCGCGCATCCCGTAAAATCTTGCCCGCGTCGGCCACTATTTATCGTGGTCGCTGCGAGGTTTGAACCCTTGGTCTAGTACAATTATGTCGGAACGAAACTCGGAACGCATTTACTTCGGAAGCATTAAGGAAGGCATCGAACCGCCGAATCTGATTGAGGTTCAGCTCAATTCATACGTCGATTTTCTCCAGAAAGACGTTCCGTTTTCAAAGCGAAAAAACCAGGGGCTCCAAGCGGTTTTCAAAGAGGTTTTTCCGATTGAGAGCTACGATGAAAAGGCGGTGCTCGATTTCAGTCATTACGAAATTGGCGAGCCAAAGTTGACCGCGTTGGAGGCGCAGCGCGAAGGTCAGACTTACAGCGCGCCGTTGCACGTCACGTTCCAGCTGCGCGAGGAGAAAGGAACAAAAGAAGAGAAGGTTTACATGGGCGAAATCCCGCTCATGACGCCGCAAGGCACGTTTGTGATCAATGGCGCAGAGCGTGTGGTGGTTAGTCAACTGCACCGCTCCCCCGGGATAGCTTTTGAATCGACCGTCCACCTGAACGGCAAGGTGCTCTACAGCTTCCGCATCATTCCGGATCGGGGCTCGTGGATCGAGGTGCAATTTGATACCGCCGATCTCCTTTACATTTATCTCGATCGGCGCAAGCGCCGCCGCAAGTTTCTCGCTACGACTTTCCTGCGCGCGCTTGGCTACGGTTCTGACGAAGACGTCATCAAACTTTTTTACAACATCGAGAATCTTAAGCTGAGCGACAAGCTCGACGAAGAGGAACTGGCCACCAAAGTACTTACCGAGGAAATCCGCGACGGCGAAGTGACCGTGGCGCGTGCGTTCGAGCCGCTCACTCTGGCGACGGTCCGCCAGATCATGGCTCTGAAGATTCGCGAAGTGAAAGTCATCGACATTTCGAACGATGACACAGTCGTGAAGGCGCTCAGGAAAGATCCGGCGCATGACCAGGAGGAAGCGCTCAAGGATATTTACCGCCGTCTTCGTCCGGGCGATCCGCCTACGGTGGCAAACGCCCGCGCCTTGCTGAAGCGGCTCTTTTTTGATCCCAAAAGATATGATCTCGGACGCGTCGGGCGGTACAAGATCAACCAGAAACTCGGGATCAACATCGATGCCAGTGAACGTATTTTGACCGACAAAGATTTTATTGCGGCGATTAAGTATCTGATCAATTTGCGCCGGGGAGAGGGGACCCTCGATGATATCGATCATCTGGGCAGCCGACGGGTGCGCACGGTCGGCGAATTACTGGCGAACCAATGCCGGATTGGTCTTGCGCGCACGGAACGTCTGGTTAAGGAGCGCATGACGCTTTTCGACATCAATGTGGACGGCATGACGCCGCAGAAGCTGATTAATCCGAAAGCGCTCAGCGCGGTCATTCGCGATTTCTTCGGCCGCTCGCAGCTTTCACAGTTCATGGATCAGACCAATCCGCTTGCCGAGTTGACGCACAAACGCCGTCTGTCCGCGCTCGGGCCCGGAGGTCTGAGCCGCGAACGCGCCGGCTTCGAGGTGCGCGACGTTCATCCGTCGCACTACGGTCGGATTTGTCCGATCGAGACGCCGGAAGGTCCGAACATTGGACTGATCAGCTCGATGAGCACGTTCGCGCGCATCAATGAGTTCGGGTTTATCGAGACGCCGTACCGCAAAGTGGAAAAGGGCCGCGTGACGGATCAAATCGACTATCTCACTGCCGACCGTGAAGAGAACTTTCTCGTGGCGCAGGCGAATGCTCCCGTTGACGGACGGGGACATTTCACCGGAGAAAAAGTTTCAGTGCGATATCGCGGCGACTTCCTCGAGGTCGATCCCTCGAAGGTGCATTACATGGACGTATCGCCCAAGCAACTGGTATCGGTGGCAGCGGGTCTCATCCCGTTCCTGGAACACGATGATGCGAACCGGGCGCTAATGGGTTCCAACATGCAACGCCAGGGCGTGCCGCTCATTGTTTCGGAGGCGCCTCTGGTGGGCACCGGCTTGGAAGGGAAAGTAGCGCAAGATTCGCATGCGGTGGTTCTCGCGACCGACAGCGGCAAGGTCGCTTCGGTGACCGCAAATCAAATCGTTGTCACCAAAGATGGACATCTGCCGGAGAGCAAGAAGAAGCTAAAAACGGACCCGGAAGCAGGAATTCACATTTACGAATTGCGCAAATTCATGCGCTCAAACGCCGGGACCTGCGTGAATCAAAAGCCGATCGTGCACAAAGGCCAGCATGTGAAACGCGATCAAGTCATCGCCGATGGTCCGAACACCGATCATGGCGAGCTGGCGCTGGGTCGCAATGTGCTCGTCGCGTTCATGCCTTGGAACGGATACAACTTTGAAGATGCAATCATGATCTCGGAGAAAGTGGTGAAGGAAGACATTTATACCTCCATCCACATCGATGAATTCGAGATCGGCGCGCGTGACACCAAGCTTGGACCAGAAGAAATCACGCGCGACATTCCCAATGTCAGCGAAGAAGCCTTACGCAATCTGGGACCCGATGGCGTAGTCAGGGTCGGTGCCGAAGTGAAGCCGGGCGATATCCTCGTGGGCAAAATCACGCCTAAGAGCGAGACCGAGCTGGCCCCGGAGGAACGCCTGCTCCGTGCGATTTTTGGCGAGAAAGCCGCCGACGTGAAAGACACGTCGCTTACCGTTCCATCGGGGACTTACGGAATTGTGATGGATGTAAAGGTGTCGTCTCGTCGGGAGATCTCACGAGAAAAACTCACCCCGGCAGAAACCAAACGGCAGCTCAAATCGATCGGCGAAGAACATAAGCGCAAGAAAGAAGAGCTAACCGAGCAGCTGACTGATTCACTTTCGAATATCCTGCTGGGCGAAAAAATACCCCTCGACGTGGTGAACGCCGAGACCGGCGAAATCATCATTCCGGCCAATCGCAAGATCACCAAAACATTGTTGCGAAAGCTCGCGATAGTGCACGATCACATCGAGATCGATCCGAGCCCGATCCGCAACAAAATCCGCGAGATTATCGCTTCGTATGAGCACAAGTTCGCGGAGCTGGAACTCGAACGCGAGCGTGCCATAGACCGGGTAGAAAGCGGCGATGACATCGATCCGGGAATCATCAAGCAGGTTAAGGTTTATATCGCAAGCAAGCGCAAGTTGAGTGTCGGTGACAAGATGGCCGGTCGCCACGGGAACAAAGGCGTGGTTGCACGCATCGTTCCTGAAGAGGACATGCCCTTTCTGGCGGATGGAACGCCGGTTGAAATTGTGCTCAATCCGCTGGGCGTACCGAGCCGCATGAACGTCGGCCAGGTTTTGGAAACCCATCTGGGAGTTGCCGCGAAGGCACTCGGATTCAAAGTGGCGACCCCTGTATTCGACGGAATCAAGGAGAAACAGATTCGTGAATATCTGCATGAAGCGAAGAAAAAGGAAGGTTTCTCCTGGGTACAAGAAACTGGTAAAGCGCGGCTTTTCGATGGACGTACCGGCGATCCTTTTGATCAGGAAGTGGTGGTTGGCCATATCTATATGATGAAGCTCGGCCACTTGGTTGCGGACAAAATTCACGCTCGCGCCGTGGGACCGTACTCGCTCGTTACCCAACAGCCGCTCGGGGGCAAGGCGCAGTACGGCGGACAACGCTTCGGCGAAATGGAAGTGTGGGCGTTGGAGGCATACGGGGCCGCCTATACGTTGCAGGAGCTGCTTACGGTAAAATCGGACGACGTGCAGGGCCGGACCCGCATCTACGAATCGATCGTCAAGGGCGACAACTCACTCGAAGCAGGCACCCCTGAATCTTTCAACGTGCTCATCAAGGAAATGCAGAGCCTCGGTCTCGATGTAAAAGTCGGGGGCCAGGCCCCCAGCAGTTTTCTGGAGAACGTCGCATAATTTTAGATCAGCAATTACTTGGATTAAATCATGAACGAACATTCCTGGCGTGAGTTAGTGGGCGAGGAACGCCCTGTGGGTTTTGATCAAGTCGCGATCGGGGTCGCGTCGAGCGACACGATGCGCTCGTGGAGCAAGGGCGAAGTCAAAAATCCCGAGACAATCAATTACCGCACGTTTAAGCCGGAGAAGGGCGGCCTTTTCTGCGAGCGAATCTTTGGTCCGACACGGGATTGGGAATGCTCATGCGGAAAATACAAGCGCATCAAGCATAAAGGCGTGATCTGCGACCGGTGCGGCGTCGAGGTCACTCTTGCGCGCGTCCGGCGCGAACGGATGGGCCATATCGAATTGGCCGTGCCGGTGTCGCATATTTGGTTCTACAAATGCATGCCCTCGCGCATCGGACTTATGCTCGACATGAGCGCGCGGCAGCTCGAACGCGTCATTTATTACGAGGATTACATCGTCATCGATCCCGGCAAGACGCCGTTGCAGAAAGCACAATTGCTCAACGAAGTTGAATACCGTGAGGCGCAGGAGCAATACGGCGAAGATTTCGTCGCCGGGATGGGCGCGGAAGCGATCAAGAAACTTCTCGCTGAGATCGACCTCAACAAGCTCAACAAAGTGCTCGAGAAGGCGATGGGCGCCACTAAGAGCAAACAGATTCGCAAGAAGCTGGCGAAACGCCTCAAGCTGGTCCAGGGCTTCCAGAATTCACACGCGCGTCCCGAATGGATGATTCTCGATGTGCTTCCGGTCATCCCGCCGGATTTGCGTCCGCTGGTTCCGCTCGAAGGCGGGCGTTTCGCGACTTCGGACCTCAACGATCTTTATCGTCGGGTTATTAATCGCAATAACCGGCTCAAGAATCTGCTTCTGCTCAAGACACCAGATGTCATCATTCGTAACGAAAAGCGAATGTTGCAGGAAGCGGTCGACGCTTTGTTCGACAACGGGCGGCATGGCCGCGCGGTCACCGGGGCGGGCAATCGGCCGCTAAAGTCGCTGAGCGACATGCTCAAGGGCAAAGGCGGGCGTTTCCGGCAAAACCTGCTCGGTAAACGCGTCGACTACTCTGGACGCTCGGTTATTGTGATCGGCCCCGAGCTCAAACTCCATCAATGTGGTCTGCCCAAGAAGATGGCGCTCGTTCTGTTCGAGCCGTTTATCATCCGACGTTTAAAGGATCTTGGGTATGTTCACACGGTACGCAGCGCGAAAAAAATGATCGAGCGGCAGACGCCGGAGGTTTGGGACATCCTCGATGAGGTGACCAAAGGTCATCCGGTATTGCTCAACCGTGCGCCGACATTGCACCGATTGTCGATCCAGGCTTTCGAACCGCAGTTGATCGAAGGCGAAGCGATTCGCATCCATCCGCTGGTGTGCACTGCTTACAACGCCGACTTCGATGGCGACCAGATGGCCGTGCACGTGCCGCTTTCGGTCGAGGCCCAGATGGAAGCGCGCATGCTAATGCTGGCGCCGAATAACATTTTCTCGCCTTCGAGCGGCAAGCCCATTACAACCCCCTCGCAGGACATCACGTTAGGCTGTTATTATCTGACCCAAAACCCGCGGCGGACGCCCGGAAGTGACGGTGACGGACGTCTTCCGCTCTTCTCTGATTCGGCGGAAGTGGAATTTGCCATGGCCGAGGGAAGTGTCCGCACGCACGATCGCATCCGATTCAAAAATCCCGATTTTGCCCGGCAAACAATCTACGGAAACACCGAGGCAAAAGCGATCGAGACCACGGCGGGCCGGGTCATTTTCAACGAGATTTGGCCCAAACAGTTGGGATTTTTCAACAAGGCGGCGGGCAAAAAACAACTAAGCGACATCATTTGGCGATGCTACCAAATCGCGGGGCCGGCTGAAACCGTCGCGACGTTGGACAAATTGAAGGAGCTCGGTTTTGCCGAAGCAACCAAGGCCGGCATCTCGATTGGAATTTCGGATATGATCATTCCGAAAGAGAAACAGACGGAGCTGGAACACGCGTACAAGCAAATCCGCCAGGTTGAACAGCAATATCGCAAAGGCATCATCACGGATGGCGAGCGCTACAACAAGATCATCGACATTTGGACACACGCCGGAGACGAGATTTCCAATATAATGTTCCGGACCCTGGAGCATAACGAGGGTCGCAAGGAATTGAATCCAGTCTATTTGATGGTCGATTCAGGCTCACGTGGCAACCGGCAACAGGTGCGGCAACTTGCCGGCATGCGCGGTTTGATGGCCAAGCCGAGCGGCGAAATCCTCGAGCATCCGATCACTTCCAATTTCCGCGAAGGTCTCAGCGTGCTTGAGTATTTCATTTCTACTCACGGCGCGCGCAAAGGCCTCGCTGATACGGCGCTCAAAACTGCCGACTCCGGTTATCTAACGCGCAAACTCGTAGACGCGGCACAGGATGTCATTATCAATGAACAAGATTGCGGCACGGTAAATGGAATTGTCGTGCGCTCGATTTATGAGGGCGATGAAGAGGTTGTCGATCTTGGCCAGCGCATTATCGGTCGCGTCAGTTGCGAAACGATCGCCGATCCGGTGGAAAAGAGGAAAAAAATCGTCAAAGCGAATCAGTTGATCGATGAAAAGATCGCCGCGGATTTGCAGCGCATCGGCGTGGAGAGTTTAAAGATTCGCTCGGTGCTTACGTGCGAATGCGGCCGCGGGGTGTGCGCAATGTGCTACGGACGCAATCTGGCTACAGGGCAGTTCGTCAAACTTGGTGAAGCAGTCGGTATCATTGCGGCGCAATCCATCGGCGAACCGGGAACGCAGTTGACGATGCGGACATTCCATATCGGTGGTACGGCCAGCCAGACGTTCAAGCAACCAATCATCAAAGCGAAAAACGATGGTACTGTTCGATTCAACGACCTGCGAACCGTGCAGGCGCTCGACGGCAGTTGGATCGTTCTGAATAAGAACGGCTCGATCAGCGTGCATAACGCGGAAGGTCGCGAGTTGGAGCGTTACAACGTGGTGATCGGCTCAATGATCTCGAAAGACGACGGCGCGTCGGTCAAGAAAGGCGAGACCTTCGTCCAATGGGACCCGTACAACGTCCCGATTCTCACCGATAAAGGCGGCAAGATCGAATTCCGCGACATGATCGCGGGTGTCACGATCAAGCGCGATGTCGATGAAGCCACCGGCCTTATGGGCACAGTGATCATCGAGCACAAAGAAGATTTACATCCCCAGATTGTCATCGTAGGCGACAAGAAAGAAGTGCTTGCCAGCTATTCCATTCCAGCGGGCGCGCACGTCATCGTCGAAGAGGGACAAAAAGTGCGCGGAGGTGCGCTGCTCGCGAAAACGCCACGGAAAGTCGCGAAAACAAAGGATATCACCGGCGGTCTGCCGCGCGTGGCCGAGTTATTCGAGGCGCGGCGACCCAAAGATGCGGCTGAGATTGCCAAGATCGACGGCGTTGTAGAAATGGGCGGAACCGTTCGCGGCAAGCGACGCCTGATCTTAAAGGATCCCGATACTGGAACCGAGGAA
>QHOD01000290.1 GCA_003218615.1 Verrucomicrobiota bacterium | reverse complement strand
ATTTCAGGCTGGGTTGCTTTTTCTCGCCACAATAGCGCTTCTGATTCCCTCGGCCGTGTCCGAGCACGAGACATTAGGCAAAGCGGGCTTAAATCAAGAGTTGAGCCTGGCGCTTTCGTTTTTGCTATTGGTGGGATACGCTCTCGGTCTCTGGTTTTCACTCAATACGCACCGCGAATTGTTTGCCGGCACGGCCGAGGAACATGAAGCGGCGTGGCCGATCGGTCTTGCGCTCGTCACGCTCGCGGCCGTTACCATTTTGGTGGCGCTGGTGAGCGAAGTGTTTGTCGGATCCGTTCAACACACGGCGACCGCCTTCGGAATGAGTCCTGCTTTCGTTGGGTTCATCGTTGTCGCTTTGGTGGGCGGAGCTGCCGAAATGGCGGCAGCATTTTCGGCCGCGCGAAAAAACCGTCTCGACCTCAGCGTAGGAATCGCGCTGGGCAGCGCCGCGCAGATTGCCCTTTTCGTTGCTCCGGTTCTGGTGCTGCTCAGTTATTTGATTGGCCCAGCGCCGATGGATTTGAATTTGTGGCCCGGAGCAGTCGCGATGATTCTGTTCTCAACGCTAACCGCATCGCTTGTAACTAGCTCTGGGCGCTCCGCCTGGTTCGTCGGCGTGCTCGCCCTCATGGTTTATCTAATCTTCGCCGTAGCGCTCTATCTTTTGCCGCCGGCCGGGACCACTGATTAGTACCGAACTCTTCAATCCGAATTCTTGCGTAACTGATCAACGGGCGGCCTGAGCGAGGGTGGCTCTTGAGGTGCTGCCGATCCCCAAATGTAAACGGAGAATCCGGTCAAGCTCGGCAATGGTCTGGGGCAGTGCACACGAACCGTGCGGGCCGGGAACGATCAGCTCGGATTTCGCACCATCGAGATGAGAGCTCCAATACGCCACAACACCATCAGTGCTGTTCGGTGAGTTGCCTTTCCCGCGATCGCCAATGATCGAGTGATACGGAACGCTGATCGGCGCACTATTAATGACGGACAACGCTGGATTCGACGGCTTCAATCCCCAGACGCTGTTCGGCAGACGTTTGGAACCGGTCAACTGCACCAGCTCCGAATCGCTCAGCGCGTCCTTGATTACCGCCGTGAGCTGTCCAGGGAGATTGATCAGGCTGATAGCAAATTTACCCAATCCGCCGCTGGCCATATCGCTGCCGCGATGTGGAGTACAGATAAACACAACACGCTTAATGCGGGGATTCGCTCGAAAAGTTGTCGCGCGTACGATCAAGCTGTCTTTAGGCTGTTGATCAAAAATCACTTTGGCCCTTTCGCCCATTTGCTTTTCCCACGTCGCTCGAGTGAGAGTAATGACTTGGTCGTGAGTCAGCATGCCCCCCATGCTGTGGCCGACCACGACGTACGGCTTATGGCTCGGGTAAACTTGATCCACCTTGGCCAATTCCTCGCGCAAACGGAATGCGGAATACAAAATCGGATAACCGGTCGGATAAGCGAACACCCAGAATTGATAATGCTTACGGATCTCGGGATCAGCCTGGAGTCCATTGATCGTTTCTACCCAGGTGAACGGGGTTGAAAAAAGGCCGTGCACAAAAATCAGTGGAATTCGATCGGGATCGTATGGCTGGAGAAAATAGAGCCCAATCCCTGCGGGGTAATGCGTGGCTTCGAATCCGCCGATCAATCCTCTAAGGGCAAGATTGGATGGCGGCTTGTAGTAGCTGATAGGCGCTGAAAAATTGGCCGCCAGGGGACGGACTTTTCCTTCAACACTCGCCGTCGGTTGTTTGGCCGGGCGATGCAGCGCGAGCGTGGCATCTTTTCCGTGAAAATCCAGAGTGGCCGTAACTGCCGCAGTGATTCCCCTGGGCGGCGCGAACTTTTCACGTGGATTCAGGATTCGCACTCCGACCAGCGCACCGCCAACGCCCTCCTGGATGTTTGCCTTCCTGATCAGTTTCTCTTTGATCTGATCTGGGCTTTCGAAAGTCGTGAAGTAGCTCGGCGCCCAGACCGCATTACTGGCAGGTTCAAGCCGTAGATGATAAGGCGTGTTGCTTGATGGCAGCGACTTGCAAATAATCGGCGGCTCGTGTCTCGACCGGCACCTGCGGCGAGCGCGCCTCGCGCAGGATGCTGGCGGCAGGCGCGTATTGAAGGCGGCCTGCTGTTTGCGGCGTAGTCGCGCAGCCGACGAGAAATGCGACGCATGTTATCGCCGCGATGATTCGAATTTGGATCGGAATTTTAGGTTCGTTAAGAATCATAGGATTTTGAAGTTGAATAAATTGAAACTGGACAGGACGATCAGTGACACTTTCTTGATTCTACGAAACAACTCCAGCTCAGTTCAAGACACTGTTTATACGATGTTAGTCGTACATCAAAGCGGCAAAGCCTCCTTCGCTCTCGAGTCACGGTTGCAAACTGGAATCCGGGGGAATACGGAGTCGCTAGAGTTGTAAAGCAACGCATCCGAAGGCACACCGGACGGGATAAGTCCAAAGTCCCATATTCAGTTGAGCACGACTCAGTCAATGTTGACTTAACGTGCGGCCAGGTTTTCCATTACGGAGTCCCCCCGCGCGAAGCTGGATATCGCTCGCTATCAACCATCGAGAGCCTATGAAAACAAAAGAAATCATCAAAAGAGCCCGTGAATTCGCCAAGCCATTTCGCATCAGCAAAGGAACAGATTTCCGTCTCAAAGACGTCGATCCAGATGACACGCTCGAATTCACCAAGGAAGCAGACAAACCGCGAGCAAAGGAAGCGCTCAGCATGGGTGTGACAGCCCTGGCGGCGTTGCAAGACAAACTATACGCGCAGGACAAGTGGGCGGTCCTCCTGATCTTTCAGGCGATGGACGCTGCCGGCAAGGACGGCGCCATCAAGCACGTCATGTCAGGAGTGAATCCGCAGGGTTGCGAGGTGTATTCCTTCAAATCGCCCTCGGCCGAGGATCTGGACCACGATTATCTCTGGCGCTGCATGAAATGCCTGCCGAATCGGGGACACATTGGAATTTTTAATCGCAGTTATTACGAAGAGGTGCTCGTCGTCCGGGTGCATCCCGAATTTTTGGCGAAGCAAAAGCTGCCGTCAAAACTTGTCGGCAAAAGAATTTGGGAAGAACGTTTCGAAGACATCCGCAATTTCGAGCAGTATCTGGCGAGAAATGGCGTAGTCGTGCGAAAATTCTTTCTCCACGTTTCAAAGAAGGAACAGAAGCGACGATTCCTCGAGCGAATCGATGATCCGCTGAAAAACTGGAAGTTCTCGTCCAACGACGCCAATGAACGCGATTTCTGGGACGATTACATGGAAGCTTATGAAGAAATGATTCAGGAAACGGCGACGAAGGAAGCGCCGTGGTATGTGGTGCCGGCGGATAACAAATGGTTTACTCGCGTCGTGGTCGGCGCGGCCGTAATCGAAACGCTGGCCGATCTTGATTTGGAATATCCTGAGGTTGGCGAAGACAAACTCAAGGAGCTCGCCACAGCGAAAAAGAAGTTGTTGAGCAAGTAGCTCCCGGCGCTGTGCAAGATGGTTTGGCCTTACGCGTAGGTGGAATCTGTTTCGAATTTGACCGTGACCAAGGTCCATGATGAACATCCACTAGGTGAGGCCACGCTGCGGATCTCCGGAATCGAGCTAATGAAGGCTCTCGACGTCTGGAGAGTCGAAGAAGAGCCGGTCAGACGGGGGCTTCTTCGACGAGCGCTCGGATGCACAGCCAGCGACAAGGAGCACTGAAGACACAAAGAATAAAAGCGTCGTTCTCACGGGACGCGAAGAATTGCCTAACGCGATAGGTGAGGAACCATTATTCCGTCCGATCCGCTCGCGGTCCTCGTGGTAAGCCGATAAGGAGGGAGTCATGCAGAACTCATCTTAGCTGGATGCGCAATGCGAGTAAAACTACGTGATGACTCACGACATCGCAACGATCTTCCGGTTGCCTTTCGGGAGCTGTTTGATTGACCAGCATTCGCCCACTGCCCGCTCATCGACAATTTCAAAGAAGTGATCTTCGATCACTTTGAGACTGTTGCCCATTTCGAGCGCTACTTGACCGTCATTGGGATGCACTGCCCACTGGATCGGCTGGCATTTGTCAGGTTCCGTCTGGATTTTTGGACTTCAACAGTTTCGGAACGACGCTCACACCCATCGCTGCAACGATTCCCAATGCCGTCTCAATCATGCGGAAGAGCGCATAGGACCAGGGCGAGTCACCGTGATCAAGCAGGACGATCCCGCAAACGTATCCGGCTACCCTCGCAGCACCCTGCAGATACAGAAGATGACTGGCGAACATGGCTGCAAAAATACCGAAGACGGCTGCCCAGGCGCCGGCTGGCAGAAGAGTGCTGATGACGGCGCCAAGGGCGCCGCCCACGAGCGTTCCGGCCAACCGCGGGAGAGCGAGCTTCGGCGTCTGGGCGGCCACCAGGTCTGTAACGATGACCGCGGAAATCATGGCGTAAAGAGGATGCTGGAGTCGCAAGAGCTGGGCAGCGATGAGCGCGAGACCCGCGGCCACGGCGGCACGCAGTGACAACTGAAAGGCGGGTATCAGATTCTCCCCAGCCCTTGAAATGAAGTTGCGCATTAATCCTAACGGGTCGTTAGGCTACGACATCATGGCGACCAAGACCGGGCCCCATGCCGTAAGCAGGATATTGCCAATCGCATAGGG
>QHOD01000289.1 GCA_003218615.1 Verrucomicrobiota bacterium | reverse complement strand
GGCAATCCGCGGGTTCCTGAGAAGCTCAAGCGGGGAAAAAGATGGAAACAGGCATCTGGCGCTGAAGTCCGTCCACTTAGCGGGTCACGTTGGCCAAACTTCGCGCTTATAGCCGCTTTATCTGTGTCGGCAGTGGCCCTGGCGCTTAGCTTTTCAATCTTTTTCCGTCGAGGTTCGCCGACGATCACGCAGAGTCTTTCTGAGGGAGTTGCCGGTACTGTGGCGTCTATTCCTGAGAAAAGCATCGCAGTTCTTCCATTTGAGAATTTAAGCGATACGAAAGAGAACGCTTACTTTGCAGACGGGGTGCAGGATGAAATCCTGACCGACCTCGCCAAGATCGCCGACCTGAAAATAATCAGCCGCACCTCGGTGATGCATTACAAGAGCGGAGTCGCGCGCAATCTGCAAGAGATTGCCCAGCAACTCGGCGTTGCGCATGTCGTGGAAGGAGCTGTCCAGCGCTCTGGGAACCGTGTGCGCGTCAACGCCCAGTTGATCGATGCGCGCAGCAACAGACAATTATGGGGGGAGACTTACGATCGCGGTCTGGCTGACGTGTTCGCAATTCAAAGTGAGATCGCAAAGGCGGTTGCCGACCAACTACAAGCCAAGCTTTCGCCGAGTGAAAAGGCTGCAATCGAACGTCCTCCAACGGGCGATATCGTCGCCTTCGATCTTTACACTCGCGGTAAAAATCTTCTTCTTACGACGACCTTCAGCAGTAGCGCTGGAGCGAATTTATTGCAGGCTGCCGATCTGTTGAACCAGGCTGTCGCACGCGACCCGACATTTGTCGAGGCGTATTGTCAACTCGCCTGGACTCATGATCTCCTTTACCTCTTTGGTCTCGACCATACCCCCGCACGCCTGGCGCTGGCGGACGCAGCGGTCCAAGCGGCATTTCGTCTCCGTCCGGACGCAGGCGAAGTGCATCTTGCCCATGCGCAAAATCTTTATCGAGGATACCTCGATTACAACGGCGCTTTGGCCGAACTGGAAGTCGCTCGCCACAGCTTGCCGAATGATTCGCGGATATTTGAGCTAACGGGTTACATCCAGAGGCGTCAAGGACGCTGGAAAGAGTCCACACGAAATCTCGAGCGTGCGGCTGATCTCGATCCGCGCAACGTGGATATCCTGCAGCAGATCGCGCTGAGTTACGCGGATCTCCGGCGCTATGCTGACGAAAAATTAGCGTTGGATCGCGCGTTGGCGATCGAACCAAACGACGCAGAAATGAAAGAAACGCGCGCGTCCGCGGATTTCGATTGGAAAGCTGATACACGCCCCTTGCATCAAACAATCGATTCAATTCGAGCCACGAATCCTGCCGCCATCCCAAGTATCGCCGGTGATTGGCTTAACTGTGCATTGGCCGAACGCGATGCCGTTGCCGCAAAAAATGCGTTGCTTGGATCGGGCGAGAATCCCCCTTTGCACGACGAGGCTGTTCATTTCAACCGTCCATTCATTACCGGTCTTATCGCTCGTATGATGAAAAATGATGACGATGCCCACGCCGCGTTCACTGCGGCACGCGCTGAACAGGAGAAGACCGTCCAAGCTCAACCTGATTACGGGCCGCCGCTGTGCGCGCTTGGCTTGATCGACGCTGCGCTCGGGCGGAAAGAAGAAGCTTTGCGCGAAGGCCGGCGCGCGGTGGAGCTTCTACCCGTCCAAAAAGACGCAATCAATGGCCCACTCATGTATGCGTATTTCGCCATGGTCGCTGCGTGGACCGGCGACAAAGATCTCGCATGCGAACAGCTTGCCATCGCCATTCGCTACCCAAGCTCCCTTAGCTACGGCCGATTGAAACTGCTGCCGTTTTGGGACCCGCTGCGCGGCGACCCGTGCTTCGAGAAAATCGTCGCCTCGCTTGCCCCGAAGTAGGCGGCAATTTTAGAAACTTACCGAAAGCATCGGCGCCGCCCCCGAAGAGGGCATGATCGATCTGTAACCAGGCGCCACAGCGAAGTCCTTCTGCATGCCCTGTTTACTCTCGACCGCTCGCGACGGCATTATTAAGATTCCCAAAGGGTGAGCGCGCAAGATCCGTTCGTGCAAACAAAACCCGATCTGCAACCCGAGATCGCACACCTGCTTTTGATCGACATCGTCGGCTTTTCCAAGCTATTGGACAATGAGCAGATTGAGCTGCTCCAAGAACTTAATCAAATCGTCCGAGGCACCAAATCTTTCCAGACAGCGGACGCGGACGGCAAACTCATCCGCGTGCCGACGGGAGACGGGATGACACTCGTTTTTTTCCACAGCCCGGAGGAGCCGGCGCGATGCGCGCTGGAGATTAGCAGCGCCCTGCAAGAGCATCCACGCATTCAGTTGCGAATGGGAGTTCACAGCGGTCAAGTCAATCGAGTCAGTGATATTAACGATAGACTCAGTCTGGCAGGGTCAGGAATCAATGTCGCGCAGGGGGTGCTGGATTGCGGCGATGCCGGGCATATTCTTTTATCCGGGTATATAGCGGAAGATTTGACCCAATACCGGAACTGGCAGCCGTATTTGCACGATCTCGGCGAGTGTGAGGTGAAGCACGGGCGGAGGCTGCACCTGTTTAATCTCTACAAAAACAATCTCGGCAACCCACATCTTCCAGACAAACTCAAGCGAAGAAGAAGATGGAAGCAGTCGTCCGGTGTTAGCGTCCGTCCGGTCATTACGCCACGTTGGCCCAAGTACGTGCTTACCGCTGTTTTGCTCCTTTCAGCGATCGCTTTGGCGATCAGCTTTTCAGTGTTTTACCGACGAGGCTCACCGGCGGTTGCACGCTCTTCTTCGGGGAAA